>NBMI01000221.1 GCA_002085445.1 Candidatus Parabeggiatoa sp. nov. 2 | reverse complement strand
TGATACAGACACGATTATTTATTGGCTAAATGGCAACCAAGAGATTGAGGATAAAGTAGAAGCGGTTGGATTGGAGCGTATCGCTTATTCGATCATCTCACAAGCGGAACTGTATTTTGGTGCTTACAAATCAAATTATGTCGAGGAAAATATTGATAACATCAAAATGTTATCAGAAAAATTGGTGATGTTACCGTTTGAAGACAAAGCCGCGAACATATTTGGTTATATCAAATCAGATTTGAAAAAGCAAGGCTTGATTATTTTGGACGCAGATATCATGATTGCGTCCATTGCTTTGGCATACAACTTGACATTAGTAACCAATAATGTCAAACATTTCAATAGAATACCTGATTTACGTCTTGAAACATGGAAACAAAAAACAGAATAAAAAGGACAAGAACACGAATATGTTATACCAGCGGTTTGTCTATACGCTGCGGACGACAACAACCATATCGTTTATACGAAGCGAAAGAATCTTCGCATTTATCATCAGCAGCATTCAATGAAAAACCAGCGGTGGCTTAGCCAGGTGGGCAAACGTATTTTTGTGTGCATTAGCATTTATTTCATAAGGCATTTGTAAATCATTTTCGGTTTTAATGAAATGCCGTTGCACTAAAAACACCTTGCCCACCCTACTTGGCTCATTCTACGCTTGCTCCGCTTTCGCGTTGGTACGAGCGAAAAACAATTATTAGAATTCAAATCCAAAATTCAAACTAAACGCATGATCGCCACCCTCAGCACGCAAGTATTGTATTCCAATACCAATATTATTTGAAAAGTTTGCTTTGCCTTTTTTCAATCTTGGGCCAATAGAAAATCCAATTTCTTGGTACTTTTCGATGAATAATTCATCTCCTAAAAACCGCGTGTCAACAACAAAAGTTTTTACACTCAGTTCTTGTCCCATCATTTTCTTGCCAAGAGGAATGGATAGGGACAAACCATTACGCAAAACGGTGTTACTGATATCCATATCAACGTTATAGTCTTGGATCCTAAAGGGCAAAGTTTTGTAATAAGCAATCATATTACCTATTCCTACACTTAACGATGAACTACTAATCGGTAGTATAAAGTGACTGGTTAAGGACGTAGAAATGCTATGTGCTGCTGTACCGAGTTCACGAGAACCTGCTACACCATAACTGATAGAAGGCGTTAAAACCCACATCTTACTTACAGATTGTTTATAACTCAAACCAACACCAACCCGATAACTTTTGGCACCATCCACGGTTGTATAAGCGAGTGGTAAGCGAAAAATAAGCTCTTGCTTCGGACTCAATTGCATTTTATACGACAAGGGCAACGTGTAAGCACTGACATTTTTATCGCCTAGACTATAACGTCCAAAAGTAGCCCCAAAACCAATACTATTATGTTGCGTTTCAGAAGTAGAAGCATCATATTGATGGTCCGTGCCAGCATTGAATTCATCGGTAATTATTTGTGATTGTTGACTCGAAGGATTACCAGCAATGGGATCTATCGCAGAAACCCTAACCAATTCCTTCAAAATTTTAGAACCTTCCTTTTTTAAGTAGTCTTTTAACTTTTCCTTGTTTTCTTCACGAGTTTCACCTGATTCATTCAATGTCTTACAAACATTGGGCGTTCCATCACCCCATTCTTCACAAATTCCCAAAGAAGGAACCTCAAATACCAACCTTGCACCTTCCCTTCCACTGCCTGTTTCAGTAAAGGCTGAACGAATAGGTAAGCCACGAAAATTTCCCTGAATAAAAACATTATCGATGTTTTCATTGAAATCAGGAAAACGTTGTCTTAATTCGTCCTTATCAAGTTGTTCAATCAGATCTTCAGCACTGCTACTTCCATAAGTCACAGAACCAAGGCGATCATTACAGATTGTTGCACCAAAGAGTTCATTCGTTTCTGGCATTGTCGACCCTGAAAATTGGTTTTGACAGTCTCCTGCATAAGTTATTGCAGAGCTACAACATGCAAGTAAACAACAGCTACGGATGAATTTATTCCGCATATAAATGCCTCCTTATGAGGATATGGTAGTTTGAATGAAGTATAAAATTTGGCATAGTCACCAAAGTAATAACGTTATTAAACATCTTTCCAGACACCATTAGCTTGACGGCAAGCGGTCCCTTTTGAACCTTCCTTCCGACTATCCTTGATAACACTAATATAGTATTCACGACAAGATGTCTTATCCTCTTTTTCATACGTTTTAATCGCTAACATCGTGTATTGAAGTTCAGATGTTTGCCAATTAGCGACTTCATTAGTAGGAATGATTTCCAAAACTTGCTGGGCATATCCTTGATCTTTTTGATTCATGTATTGAGCAATTGAACCACCAAGATTCTCTTTCTGAAAAGGTGTTGTCATTGTACACTGTTCAAAAGGGACATCATACAATTTTCCTATCAAGGTAAAAGCACCTTGTTCAATAATTTCACGAATTGCAAGATGTTTTGGATCAGATATTTTGATCGCATAGTCTATTACGCCTCCATTCTTGAGATTCACGTTAAAAATTCTCATCAAGACACCACCAAACTCTTTTGTGTGTACGTTATTTTTAAGACTAATAGCTAGTAATTCTTTTTTATCATTTCTCAATATAGTACCCGTTTTTGAACCAACCAGTCTTAAATCCATTGCAACACTGAGAATCGTTTCGGAACCAGAAAAACCGAAATCTAAATATTTTCTAAAAATATCAAAACCTCCGTTATATCCTCCGACATCCTCATTATACTCACTGATTGCACCCGTTAAAAAGAAATTGCTTTTAAAGAGGCTACCGGTATTTCCTGCTCCCAACAATAAGTTGATCTCATTTTTAGTAGAATTACGCGGATCAATATCTATTTGTCCTGTATCAGATTTATCTATAATACCCAGTATGTCGATAGCACCTATTTTTGATAAAGCCGTGAGTGCTATCTCAGAGGCAGCTTGAGTCAAAGGGGTACCCGCACCTTCTCTTTTTCCAGTTTTATCTTGTATTTTACCCACTGCTGCTTTAAATTTTACTTTATCGAATGCTTGTCCACTTTCTGTAATAAGTTTTCCCAAACATTCTAAATTTGCAGTGTACATCGTAAGATTTTTCTTCACCTCACCAGTTGTTGCTTTTCTTGGGGGTTCTCCACCACATCCGTGAAGTAGCATCATCAGGAGTAAAAAAGTTGTTAATCTCTGCATTATTAAACCTATTCGAAAAAGTAAAATCTGTTGATATGAGATATAAAAAACTATCCCATATCCCCGTCAGTATTTACTACTCCTCACCTGCAAGTGCAGCGGCTGCACCTCCTTTTGCCGTTGCGGTAATATTCCCAGAATTGACGAATGTTCCATCTACACGGATGATACTAGGATTGTTTTCGATATTGATCTGAGTAGCGGCAGCATTAGCTTCTACATTTGATAAGCCACTGGCGTTAGCATTTATATCCCCGCGACTCACCGTATTAGCATGAATACTCACCACACCTCTGGCATTCTTAATATTAATTTGACTACCCGCTGCATTAGCTTCTGCATTAAAACCAGACGCTTCTGCGGAAATGTTGCCACGATTGACGGTGTTAACACGAATATAGACAGAGCCAGGCGTACCTTCCACATCTACTCTGTCTCCCGTGACATTGTTTTCATTTTGCCCCCTTTCAACACCAACATTTAATTGTGTTCCCGCCGCAGTCGCAACATTTCCATCAGCATGAATATCTTCACGATTATACATCGTTCCGGTAATGACGGTTCTACCATAGGCTTGATGAACAGTTAGCTGATTATTGTTGAGTACATTTTCTGTACCCATGTTTTCTTGCATCCGACTTTTTGACGCTTCTAAACGAGCAGAATGACCTATGCCATCTGCTATGGTAGCAGTGGAAAAAGTGAAGGCTGTCATGAGTACTGCTGTAAACAACATTTTGGAAAAATAACGCATGTTTTTATCTCCTAAGTAAACATCAAGTTTAATCCGTTTCTCGAATTATGATTGTGGTGGTATTATTGTCTGTTGAATGAATTTGGACGTTTTGCTCGTCACCCTCTATCACAACATTTGACACACTGATATCATCTTCATTGATGACTTGCGCTTCGACATTAATATCACCTTCTTCACCATTGATGACAATAGCAGAAGCTTTGGCATTCCCTTCAGTAGTGGTTTTGACTTTAATATGGGTAGTGCCTTTGCCACCCTGTTTGATAATAACCGTACCCGCTGATGCAGAAACAGAGTTACCATTTGAGTCGATATTGACTGTCACAGAGGGACCAACAGTCACCGTGGTGCCTTCCGCAAAAGCAAAACTAGAACTCAGTAGCATTGTTATCAACCACATCCTTTTTTTATCCACAAATTATTCCCCCTTAATGTGAACTTTAGAATCGGGGCAACCATAAAGGATTGCCCCTACCATATTGTTCTAGTGGTGGCAATCTTTTGTGATTGCCTTTTCACCAAACACCTTTTTTATTGTCCACCACTATCTATATCAATAGAAACCACACCGGCAGTTGCCTCTACTTCGCTGTTTTTACTACCAATATTGGTCGCAGTAGCCTCAATATCCCCGCGATGCCTCACTTCAATATCCAACTCCATGTCAGAGTTAATATCGGTTCTCTCACTTGCATCTATTTCGATACCAACGACATGAGCATCAGCTTCAACAACGCTGCCCTGACCACCAATATTAGTTGCGGTTGCTTCAATATTGCCACGACTGTCGGCTTCAATATCAGCTTCAATATTGCTCGTCACATCAGCCATTACGGATTGAACTGAAAAGGCAAAAGTGGAGGCAAATATAGCTGCCGTTATCAAATTTTTACGCATAATTATCACCTATTAAGGATATATATGAAATGATGAGGCTCCTATTTTTAATTCCTATTTCAAATAATCAATGATACTATTAATAGTAGTTAAAGATTAGAAACCCGATTGCGATTGCGATTTAATACAGAGATAGGGATAAAACTCAATGTATAAGGGAGCAATCAACCCATTACTTTGGTAAATTAAATTGTTCATAAAAATTATTCATTAATAAGAAATATTCTTCTTCCTGAACTTGTCGTTCTTGTCGTTCTTTTTCTTCATTCAATAGAGGTACAACCGAACAATCAAAGGTATTATTTGAAAATAATGGCATTCCGATTAATTGATCCGAACCAAGTGATATTATCGGCTGAATTTTTAATGGACTATAAATGTCTTCTCCTAATGGAATACCTATCATCAATCCATCATCAATTTGCTCAAGTATATGAAAAAAAATAATTTCACATCGTAAATATTCATCTGTAGATGAAATATTTGGTTGAGATAAATTAGGTTCTTCGTTTTCTGCTTTAAGGTTATTGACAACATCTGCTTGTACCAAAAATCCTGATGATGATAATATAATTAATACGATTATGGAATAAATATTGAGATAACATAAAAATGGAACGTTGCCATTAAACCATTTAATTAATAAACTCATTTTATGAAACATAATTCATTCCCTAAAGCATGAATCAATCTAAAGCAATTAGACATTAGGAAAATTTCCAGTGACCATTTTTATTTCGACAGGCTTTACCATTTTCTGAAGGATTTTCATTCGTCACTAGCTCAAATTGACGACACTTTTGTCCATCACTATTGGTGGAAGTTTCGAGGAGCGTCATCTTAAATTTATTGTTGTTATCTGGATTTGTCCAACTCATTGCATCACCATCATTGGAGTTATTTAAAATTCTAATGGCTTCCTTTTCGTCTTTTTTGTCCCACTTGCTACCTAACCAGAAGCCGAATCCTCCAGCTACTAGCGCACAACCTGCTACTGCTAGCCATTTGGATTCACCGTCAACAAATTTCGCACAAGCAGTTCCCCCTGTTAATGCTCCTAATACACCACCGGTTGTCGCTCCAGGTTTAAGGTTGCTAACGCAAGAAGAAAGCAAAAAACTAGAAATAGCTATAAAAGCAATAAGTTTAATTTTTATTAACAAAAGTTATTCTCCAATAATAAATTAAGAACATCGAATTTCTGATTGGTTCCCGTTAAAATCCGATTTGGGCAACCTTAAGTAGTTTTTAGTTAATCAAATATTATTCCCGATCTCTAATTATGAATTATAAGTATTTGATTTAGCTCATTTTATTTTTTAATAAAAAAATGTACGGTAGTGAAACTAAATGTTTTCCATCCAGAACTTTTTTCACAATAAATTTTTCTTTCGATTGGGTACCCATTTTACCAAAAAGATTAAATTAAATCAAATTATTTTTGCATCACTTTTACTTTTTTATGAAATAAATGCGTATTTTTATACAATGCTGATTGCTATAAAGTGTTTACTTATATAGGATAACACAATGTTTATCATTTTAATTAGGACTTAAATAGACCGACTTTAAAAATAATGCTCCATTAATTCGATTTACAAAATAATTAGATCGTATTACTTGCGCCAAAAAATTATTTTTAGGTGAGGTTCGTGCTAATCTTGCTATTTTCGTCATCTAACAAATTAATATAGTATTTTTCTTTTATAAAAAAGGCTAAAAAGCTTGCATTTTACATATCAATTATGTTATAATATAAAGATAAGTTCGGGGAGCAAAATGATTGCAAAAAGTAAACCCCAGGATATTTGAAAAATATTTAGCAAGCGGGGTAGGGTGAGTAGAGATCAATGCCATTAAGTTTAAACAGGACGAACACGCAGGTTCGCCCTACAATCATATAATACGTGGTTTTTTTGTAGGGGCAGACATAAGTGTCTGCCCTTAACCTAATTAATGGCATTGTGGGTAGAGATACAAAGCTTCGTTGCGCGAAGCTAAAACCACCTTTCTTCTCCATTTAGCTTGTGTAGGGTGGATAGAAAACCCACCTATCCTCAATAATAATTTGCGGTGGGTTTTGCTACACACCCTACGCGAGCTGACTTATTTTAGTTTAATTATTAACTTCGCTAAATACCCAATTTAACGTATCAAATACCACTTGTAATTCTCTGGTAGCTGATATTTGAGTCGGATCTTT
>NBMI01000220.1 GCA_002085445.1 Candidatus Parabeggiatoa sp. nov. 2 | reverse complement strand
ACCTACAATGCCAGAAACTTACTGGCCTCTGTTACCAATCGGCGCGGACAACAACGCCAGTTTGAATACGATGCGGGCGGCCGAATCACCCGTTGGACAGATCCAGATGGCAGTGTTTCCTTCACCTACGATGCCAACGGCAATGTCTTAACCGTCACCGACAGCAATGGCACGATTACTCGTGAATACGACAAGCTCAATCGCGTCACCAAGTACACCGATAGTCAAGGCAATACCTTACAATACGCCTACGATGAAGTCGGCAACTTGGTCACACTGACTTATCCCGACGGCAAACAAGTGCATTACGACTACGATGCCGCCAACCAACTCATCAAAGTCACCGACTGGGCCGGCCGTGAAACCCATTATGAGTACGACTTAAATAGTCGTTTAATCAACGTGTTGCGTCCAAACGGTACCCAGATGACTCGTGTCTATGATGATGCTGGGCAACTATTGCAACAGAAAGAGGTCATCATCAGCAGTGGCGAACTCATCAGCCAATTTGATTTCGCCTATAATGCCGCTGGCGATATCAGAAAAGAGCAAATCGCGCCAGAACCCAACCTCGAAGTCAACCCACTTGAGATGACTTACGCGGCGGCCAACCGTTTAGCAACTTATGACGGTTCTGCTGTACAACTCGATGCCGACGGTAATATGATATTTGGTCCATTGTCGGGTGGCATGGCGAATTTTGCCTTTGATTCTCGCAATCGCTTAGTGGCCGCTGGCAATACGGCCTATCGCTATGATGCCGAGAACCAACGCACGGCCGTCAGCATAGATGGGCAAGAAACCCGTTATGTGATAAACTCCCAATCCATCTTGAGCCAAGTGCTAGTCAGAACGCAACCCGACGGAACACAGACTTACTATGTCTATGGCTTAGGCCTAATTGGACAAGAAAAACAGGGCCAGTATCTGAGTTATCACTTTGACTTCCGTGGTAGCACTGTTGCCTTAACGGATGAAACCGGGCAAGTTACTGAGCGGTTCCAATATTCGCCTTATGGCTTGTTGCTTAGTGGCGATGCGTCGATAACGCCGTTCTTGTTTAATGGCATGTACGGCGTGATGACCGATAGTAATGGCTTGTACTACATGCGGGCCCGTTACTACCATCCAGAGATTCGGCGGTTTGTGAATCAGGATGTGTTGCTTGGAATCGTGGTTGAAGGGCAGACGTTGAATCGGTATGGATTTGTGACCGGAAAACCCATTAACTCTATTGATCCAGAAGGAAAGTGGGTCGTACCGGTTTTGGTGTGGGGGATTGGTGCCGCCTTATTTTTGTCTGATATTTTCTCTCCTATAGAACCCGATTTTTCAGGTTCTGGTGCTCTTGGGGAAGTTTGGACAATTCCCGGACCATTCAGAGCAGCTAAGCCCATTGGCAAAAGTTGTCAAACCGCAATGGAGCAAGCAAAGGAGATAGCTGACGATGTTGTTGATGTCACAAAAGAATTTCGTCGTATAAAACCAGGTGTTAAAGAAAAATTAACCCCTGATGATCTCGGTATGAAAGGGATAACAACTTTAAAGGCCGATATTTTAGTTTCAAAAGAGGGTGTGGCAGAGGTATTTGTACAGCTAGTCAAAGGGGAATTTCAGGGGGAAGGTAATTTTCTAGTTGTGTTAATGGACAGATTAGCCGAAATTGCTCGTGCGGGAGACGCAAGCGTTTTAAGAATGAAGTCCGTTCCGGTGAATAAAGGGCTTCGTAGGATACTGGATCGGCTTATAACAAAACCTAATCGCAGATTTCCTGGATGGAAAGTTAAAAAGGAATATGGTACTTATACCATTGAAATTCCACTAAAGTGACTCCCTTTGCTGGAATTGGGACAAAAAACTCGGTTAAAAAAATAACCGAGTTTCCCAGTCTAAATTAATACCAGTCATAATAAGGTTGGTAAATCCCTAAAGTTTTGAGAAAATAGAGTGACTCTCGATGAATGTGGTATTTCTTGTCTCTGCTAATATAGTCGTCCAGAAAAGTTTTGTCCGATAACAAATCGGACTTTTAAAATCGTCAAATTTATCCGGATAACTCTATTCAAAAAAATGGAAGCGATCTATGGCTGTTAGTCTTAAAATTCGGGCTAGAAGACTACTCAATCCGTTAGCAGGTTATCGTTCATGGGAAGATTCCGAGCCCTCCGATATAACCTCTCATCTGCCTTTAACCAACGGAGAAACGGCGTTGGGTATTTATACTCCTCACCCACAAGCTCTTAAGGATGCTATTGTCGTCACTTCACACGGTTTATGGGTATTTTATGATAACTCTAATGCTAAATTCGTTAGATATACTGAGATTGTGTCAACAAGTGAGCCAAGCAAAACCAAAAAAGGTACGACACTTGAGCTTAAATTAACTGATAGCAGTCGTTTAACTCTCCAAGTCATTGGATGGAATGAAGAGGAACGACTTACCGATGCGGCTTTATTTTTACAATTTTTGATATATGTTGACAGAGATATTGAGAAGCAAACCGGAAAACCTAGTCAAGTAGAATGGTATACACTGTCTGATTCAGACTGATAAAGCTCGTAGCCGGCAAGCGTCGCATGGGTTCTTTGTAGCGAGCGTCGCATCAATGCCATTAAGTTAAGATATAACCTATTGATTTTTAATTATTTTATGTGTGTGTTAGGGTGATGTAGCCTATTTTTTACTTTCAATAAAAACAATGACTTACGACCTCACCCCCTAGAGAAAAATATGGCACGACCGGGCGTTTTTTAATAAAAATATAGCAAAATAAAAGAGTTCCTTAACTTAATGGCATTGGAGCGTCGCATGGGTTAAACGTCAGGTGGGCAGAGCGACAGCTTCCATTCAGTTAGTTCGCAAAGCCCAGCCTTTTTTGAGGTGGCCGACCGATTGGTGATCGTTCTCGACTGGGCGGGCCGTGAAACACGTGAGGAGTACAACTAAAATTCTCGCTTAATCAGTGTGTTGCGGCCCAATGGCCCTCAAATGACACGGCCAGATAGCAGTTGTTGCAACTGACGGAGATGGCCTTTGCCACGGGCGAACTCATCAGCCAATTTGATTTCGCCTATAATGCCGCTGGCGATATCGTTCAAGAGCAAATCGCGCCAGAACCCAACCCACTATCGATGACTTACGCGGCGGCCAACCGTTTAGCAACTTATGACGGTTCTGCTGTACAACTCGATGCCGACGGTAATATGAGATTTGGCCCATTGTCGGGTGGCATGGCGAATTTTGCCTTTGATTCGCGCAATCGCTTAGTGGCCGCTGTAGACGGGCAAGAAACCCGTTATGTGATAAACTCCCAATCCATCTTGAGCCAAGTGCTTGTCAGAACGCAACCCGATGGAACGCAGACTTACTATGTCTACGGGCTAGGGCTGATTGGACAAGAACAAGAGGGCCAGTACCTCACTTATCACTTTGACTTCCGTGGTAGCACTGTAGCCCTAACCGATGAAACTGGACAAGTCACTGAACGATTCCAGTATTCGCCTTATGGTTTGTTCGAGAGTGGTGATGCGTCGATAACGGCGTTTTTGTTCAATGGCATGTATGGCGTGATGACGGATGATAATGGGCTGTACTACATGCGGGCCCGTTACTACCATCCAGAAATACGGCGGTTCGTGAATCAGGACATTTTGCTGGGCAATCTCGTTGAAGGGCAAACACTGAATCGGTATGCTTATGTGACGGGACGGCCGGTGAGTTATGTGGATCCGTTTGGACTTGCACAGGTGGATCTTGACCGAGCCATTGATATCGTGAGGACTCTTATCCCAGAAATTTATACTGAAGAGGGGAACCCAGAGTTTTGTTTCTTGCCACTTGACGGAACCAAACAGTACGACGGTTACACTGATCCTTTTACCGGCAAGATCAAAATACATGAGAGTTTTGATGGGAAGTTAAAGATGACCATGACGGAGCTTGATATCATTGAGAAGACTTTTGGGGTTCAAAAAAGGCACAGAACTGAAAAGATTCTGGATGAACAACTGTTCGTTTTGTTTAGTAGGGTTATACATGAATACATGCACTCCAGAGATGTTCGGGAGAGTATTCATCCATTCAGCCTCATTTTTTGGTCACTTTGGGATGCTATTCTTGGTGGGATGAAACTTCCCAACAACCATGCTGGTATTTATCGTGATTCAGAATTTCTGGCTAAAAACTATTTTCATTTGATGAAGATGAGTGATGAAGAATGGCAAGAATTTAAACGCTTTTACAATGCCTGTTATCAGGGATGCACCACTCGTTGATCACAATGAATACGACAATTTGTTGTAGTAAGACTTAGGTTAAAGAAATCCGCAAGAAATCCGCAAGAAATCCGATTTTTTTGAAAAATCGGATTTCTCACCTAGCTCAAGAAATCCGATTTTTTGGAAAAGATGATTTCTGGGTGGTATGGGGATTTCCGCTCTCCTGCACTAGGCAAAAGCCGAGATGTGGTGAGAGCCAAGCTATTGCAAGTTGATATTTTAGCTTGCCAAGCTGACTTTTTCAGTGCGAGGTTCCAACATTGCACGGCTCATAATTTGAAACGTCTGGAGCAAAAAAACACTTTTCAAATGTGAGACAAAACTTAATTAGAGTGGAATAACTGATGAAATTAATTCTTTTACTCTTAAGCATCATACCGATTATATTGTTATCTGTGGGTGATATCACGAGAAATAGTAGTATAGAGGATAGGGAACATCGAGTTGTAGAAATGCATGTAAGGCTTCTTGCCCTAGCCCTCGACAACTTTGCAATAGATACGCGTAGATTCCCTAGTATGGAAGAAGGCTTAAGTGTCTTGGTCTATCCACCCAAAAATAACACGAAATGGAAGGGGCCGTATATCTCACCAGAGAAATTTGAGGTCCGGGGTAAGAAAGATATATGGGGTACAGAATATATTTACATCTACCCGTCTAAATCTGGAGATGGCGGTTATGACCTTTATTCTTGTGGCAAAAATCGGATAGATGATTTTGGGGAAGGTGACGATATAACTTATTGGAAAGAAATCGATTTGAACTACTACGATGATCACAGATATAGTCAAGTCACACGACAAGTCGCACGAAGTCTTTTTGTGATTTTGGTCGTGACGACGATCTTTCTGTTTTTCTACAGCCTGTATCGCAGGCGTCGCAAGCGTCGGGTGGATTGAACGAACTTCGGGTGGGTTTCGGAGAGAAACTTCGGCGAGAAGCTTAAGCGAGATCAACCTACCACAATGCTTTGATTCGCGTAATCGCTTGGCCGCTGGCAATACGGCCTATCGCTATGATGCCGAAAACCAACGCACGGCCGTCAGCGTAGACGGACAAGAAACTCGCTATGTGATAAACGCCCAACCTCTTTTGAGCCAACTGCTTGTCAGAACCCAACCCGACGGAACACAGACTTATTATGTCTACGGCTTAGGGCTGATTGGACAAGAAAAACCGGGCCAGTACCTGACTTTTAACGAAGACTTCCGTGGTAGCACTGTAGCCCTAACCGATGAAACTGGACAAGTTACTGAACATGAAAAAATAAAAAACATTATCCAACAGAAGATTCCAAACGGTATTGATTGAGGCGCTTAAGCACCTACTACAAACGGTATTGGCTTGAGGCGCTAAAGCGCCTACAAACTAAGGCGCTAAAGCGCCTACTACAAACTAAGGCGCTAAAGCGCCTACTACAAACTTAGGTGCTAAAGCGCCTACTACAAACTAAGGCGCTAAAGCGCCTACTACAAACTTAGGTGCTAAAGCGCCTACTACAAACTTAGGCGCTAAAGCGCCTACTACAAACTTAGGCGCTAAAGCACCTACTACAAACGGTATTGGCTTGAGGCGCTAAAGCACTTACGGAGAACGGTATTGATTGAGGCGCTTAAGCACTTACGGAGAACGGTATTGGTTGAGGCGCTTAAGCACTTAAATAAATTGTCCGGTGCAAAGTTTGAATATTAAAAACGGTTTGATGGCCCACAAACCAGTGTCAATAGCCATACAAAATTAAGGGTATTTAGACTGCCACAGCCGACAAGGTGAGTTACACCTACAATGCCAGAAACTTACTGGCTTCGTTACCAATCGGCGTGGACAACAACGCCAGTTTGAATACGATGCGGCGGGCCGAATCACCCGTTGGATTGATCCAGATGGCAGTGTTTCCTTCACCTACGATGCCAATGGAAATTTCAATGAGATAACAAATTATGTTTAAAAAGTCAGTTCATATCGCAGTCTGGGCCATTTTTATGGCCACAATCGGAGCGTTTATCTCTACGAAGTCCATGACAATTGACGTTCAAAGGGTAGTGAAAGGTGCTTTAATGGGTGGTGCGATTGGTTATTTCATTGGAGTTTTGTTTGCTAACCTTAAATCTTAAAAGCCCATGCAACAAAACACCTACAAAAAGTATCAATAATGAAGCGCGACAGAGGGCCATAACTTAATTTGAAAACGGTATTTTATGGCCCTCAAAATCGATAGTCCAAAAACAGGCAAAAAAATAGGTCAATAACAGGGGCCCGCGTATCACTACTCTGCCAATAGTTTGGACGACTGTTTGGACGACTGCCAAACTTCAGTCGGACGACTGCGCGTGAGGCGATAAATCGCCTACTACAAACGGGCGCGTGAGGCGATAAATCGCCTACTACAAACGGGCCATTTTAGCTACGCCGCATGCAACCTCGTTGAGGAAAAAACCTCACCAGAAGCCATTCTTTCATGTGTTTAGACTGATATGCAGATAACGACTCAAAACAACCAAGTCATATACGATATTAAAGATACTTATGGAAACGTCTTGTTTTCGTATGAAAATGAATTTATGGATTTAAGCGATCTCGATTTGACCGGGGCAAATCTATCTGGTGTGGTTGCGGAAGGCCTCATCTGTATGGATGCTAAATTTGTAAACGCTAATTTGGAAAAAGCCGATTTGTATATGATGATGGCGTGTTACTCCGACTTCACCAACGCGAATCTAGCCCGTTCGGATTTGCGTGGCGCAAACTGTAAGGGTGTGATTTTCCAAGGAACTCATCTCCGAAACGCTAACTTGGGTAAAGATAACATGGATGGTACTGTTCGTCTCCAAGGCGCAAATCTGGCGAATGCGGATATTGATGGCGTGATATGGCAAGAAACCGAATATGATGAGAACACCATTTTTCCAAATGGGTTTAATCCAAAAGATTATGGGATGATATTTGTAAGAACGCCGGGATAGCGAGCGTCGCATCAATGCCATTAAGTTAAGGAAAAGGCCCGTTTGTAGTAGCCGATTTTCAAAACATTTCATGCTGAGGTGATAAATCACCTGCTACGAACAGACATTTATCAGACATTTCTTCTTAGAGCCGGTTCAAAATCTTTTCAGGAGAAGAGAAAGAAAAGCAAGTACGACCATTTGAAGAGAAGTTTCAAGCTTTCGTTCACAGTTCTTCCAAAGCCGTCGACATTTCTCTAACCAAGCTTGGTCAGTTCAACTACCCATCTTTTCGGAATAACGGCAAAGGTATGAAGCGTATAATTGGAGTCCAAAGCTTTAGCTTCTTCAGGGGCCAGCCAAAGCTTTAGCTTCTTGCCGAAAAGTACCTCAAATGAACCCCTCTTGCGGCTAATCTTAAGTACTCGCTTTACCCGACGAAACTATTGGACGCTCTATATAAGAAGAGTAGAACGAAAGAGGGCCATCATCAAATTTGAAGTCACTCAAATGACAACATGGCCCTCAAAAGTTCTTCGAGCATTATCCATATAAAAATCGTGGTTATTGAATGAATTAATCATAATCAGTCGATTTTAGACTAAAATGAAGTAGTCATGCGTCAGATTAGATTGGAGCGTCATTTTGCATTTGGCTTATACACTGCCAAACTAAAGTTTGAACGACTGCCAAACTAAAGTTTGGACTGCCAAACTAAAGTTTGGACGACTGCCAAACTAAAGTTTGGACTCCACTGCCAAACTAAAGTTTGGACTCCAAACTAAAGTTTGTCTTGTAGTTCTTGAACTTTTCTGCACCGGGGGCCATTAACAAAATAGACGCTATCAATTTGAAAACCTGGCCCACTTTTCAGAAACCACTTTAAGAAACTAAATAGATTTATAAAACATTGGGGTAGGCAACCCATTAGGCTTTTGCTAGTGCAGGAGAGCGGAAATTCCTGTACCACCAGCCAACAAAGCCGTTGGCGTTGGGGTGGTATGGAAACTTCCGCCTTACTGTACTAGGGCCTTATTTAATACTCAACTTTTGGCGAAGGTATTAGTATTATATTCATATATAAAATATTATTATTTAATTTCCAAGATGAGCTAAATCATTAATATCTCAAAAAGGGTATAGAGCATGTCTATTCTTAAAAAACGTGTTTGCCTTTGGACTACAAACGGTATTGATTGAGGCGCTTAAGCACTTACTACAAACGGTATTGGCTTGAGGCGCTAAAGCACTTACGGAGAACGGTATTGATTGAGGCGCTAAAGCACTTACGGAGAACGGTATTGATTGAGGCGCTAAAGCACTTACTACAAACGGTATTGGCTTGAGGCGCTAAAGCACTTAAATAAATTGTCCGGTGCAAAGTTTGAATATTAAAAACGGTTTGATGGCCCACAAACCAGTGCCAATAGCCATACAAAATTAAGGGTATTTAGACTGCCACAGCCGACAAGGTGAGTTACACCTACAATGCCAGAAACTTACTGGCTTCGTTACCAACGGACGTGGACAACAACGCCAGTTTGAATACGATGCCGCCGGCCGAATCACTCGTTGGACAGATCCAGATGGCAGTGTTTCCTTCACCTACGATGCCAACGGCAATGTCTTAATCGTCACCGACAGCAATGGCACGATTACTCGTGAATACGATCCGCTCAATCGTGTCACCAAGTACATTGACTCGCAACACAACACGTTGCAATACTTCTATGATGAAGTCGGCAACTTGGTCACACTAACTTATCCAGACGGCCGGCAAGTCCATTATGAGTACGATGCGGCCAATAGATTGGTTAAAGTCATCGACTGGGCGGCCCGTGTTACAACCGACAATTACGACAAAAATGGTCGATTAATCAATACGTTGCGGCCAAATGGCACACAACAGAGTCGTGTCTATGATGATGCAGGGCAACTGGTACAGTTTGGACGACTTACGTTTAAAACCGTGCGATGGCCCTCAATCCACTCAGTATTTAAAAGATTTAGCGCGCTGCTCGAAATGACAAAACCGCTCATATTATGGTGTTCAGTTTAAGAAGCCATGAGCTTCGTGACAATCCCAGAAGTCACAGCAATAATAATCCCCACCATGATGCACGGTGCGTGCGGCGCGACAATAATACGGTACATAATCCACCAAATAACCGCGAGCAGTAAGGGACAATTACCGGGCGCGTGAGATAGGCAATGTGAGATTGCCAAATTAAAATCCCATTTTAAGCACAACCTGTTGTTATTTAAGAGAGTATTTCGTCATCGCTTCCCCAAGCTGCGTTTATGATCGAAAATCGGAAAAATGATCTATACTGAACACTGTCATAAACTGAGCTTTTTTGTCATGTCGTTTGACCTCGACTCTTCTCTCAATGCCCAAGATTTCTCCGTCGAAATGACAAAAGCGCAATTTGTGACGGTGCAAAGTATAGTATCAAGGCAATGATGGCTCCAACCTATAAAACTGGGCACTTCGCAAACGTCGCAACGCTGATGACAATGGCAATATTTTTGTTAATGTGCGTTGCACAATGTGCGCTTGGCTCACGCTAATAATAGCCAATCTCGTTATGTGCCTGTCCAGAAAGCTTATCAGCTCTGGCGCAGGGCACCGGCACAATTCTTAATGATGAGTTATTACTTAAAAAGATGTGAATTTGTGACAAATAAAAGTGCTATAGTTATTATCAACTGAGGGTATAGTATATTACTTATAACTCGTTGTACTTTATTTGAATTATTCTGTTAATTCTCTAATGATCTCGCTTCGCTCGTTACTGCGTTTCTGAAAATGATCTCGCTTCGCTCGTTACTGCGTTTCTGATTCAAACATTTTTGGTGGTGTTATTCTGTTAATTCAATTATTCATTCGGTTAGTTTAGTGTAACTCATTCGTTGTACTTTATTTGAATTAACAGAATAAATGGAATAAGCTTAAACCTTTTTATTCTGAAAATTATAAAATTCTGTTAATTCTGATTCAAATGAGTTTGTATGAATCAGGATTTTCAGGATTTTAGAATTAACTTCAATGAATGGAATAAGGTTAAACGGTTTTATTGAATAAAATTCTCTAATTATCTCGCTTAGCTCGTTACTGCGTTTCTGATTCAGACATTTTAGTACAACGAAATACGGGCCGATAAACGAATTTTGGTCGTATGATGTATCAATTCGTTTATCCCCGTCATTCGTTGTACTTTATTTGAATAATTCTGTTAATTCTCTAATGATCTCGCTTCGCTCGTTACTGCGTTTCTGAAAATTATCTCGCGTAAGCATTTACTGCGTTTCTGATTCAGACTATTCTCGTAGGGCACAAGCTTGTGCCCACATTTGATAATATCAACGACTATCAAAATAGGAGGCCTATCTTTGACCAAGAAAAAGAAAAAGAAACCATATGCTTCAATACATAGCGTTTTTGTTGACTGGAGAGGAAGAGAAGTATTACTTACTCATAGTGTTTTTTCGGGTCATTTACTGGATGCTGCACACAATGAAGCCTACCTATACTATGAAACATTAAAAGAAAACTTACCAAATCCTGAGTCTGTCGTAAAAAGTCGTTCCCGTCGAGATACCTTGATTGCAAATATCAAATTGCATAGAAGATAATTACCTACGTGTCGTCATACGGTATTGTACAATCTGGAAAAAATTGCTAGGGGAAAGAAACTATATCGTAAGCTTTTATGGTGCCGATACACCAAAACAAGGGGAAAACGTATGTATCAAATAATGGAACTAGAAGGTGTTGAACTTTCTACTGAATATGAGAAAAAGCTGGATTTATTCACGGTTTATGTGAAAGATGAGGTAGTCAATCCACTCAAAACCATAGAGTCCCCCCTATTTGATGGCAATATTCTTTTCAAAGTTGACTCGGTGACAGGGGAACTGGTAAAAATTGTGATTTATGACTTTTCGGTGGTTCGTCGCAAGTTAATGACACATTTCGTTTTTCTTTGGACAAAAAATGCGATTAAAAATTGGCTGCAAATGCTGGTAACCACTTTTCAACTTGCAATAAAATCCATCATGAACCCCTTTTGCAGACTCAACCAGATGGATGATTATCGCATTAACAGAATAAATGGAATAAAGTTAGTTAGTTAAACCGTAAACCGTTTTATTCTGGCAATTCTCAAATTATCTCGCACAGCGAATTACTGCGTTTCTGATTCAGACATTTTAGTACAACGAAATACGGGCAGATAAAATAATTTTAATCGTCTGAAGTATCAATTCGGTTATCCCCGTCATTCGTTGTACTTTATTTGAATAATTCTGTTAATTTTCTAATGATCTCGCACAGCGAATTACTGCGTTTCTGATTCAGACATTTTAGTACAACGAAATACGGGCAGATAAAATAATTTTAGTCGTATGAAGTATCAATTCGTTTATCCCCGTCATTCGTTGTACTTTATTTGAATTATTCCGTATGAAGTATCAATTCGTTTATCCTCGTAATTCGTTGTACTTTATTTGAATTAACAGAATAAATGGAATAAGCTTAAACCTTTTTATTCTGAAAATTATAAAATTATGTTAATTCTGATTCAGACGAGTTATTTTTGTATGAATCAGGATTTTATTCAATGAATAGCAGTTATAATCACAGAGTCACATCATACCTATTGAGGAGTAATGATTATGAAGTCCGAAGTTAAAAGCATTACTGAAAATGCGCTCCGACTTTCAGCACCCGCAAGGGCTTGTATCGTAGAAATACTTTTGGAAAGTTTAGATTTTGAGGAAGACTTTCCAATTTCAGAGCAATGGCGAAATGAGATCATTAAGCGTTGTGATGAAATAGATAATGGGAATGTCGAACTCATTTCTGGGGAAGTCGCTATGACACGTCTTCGGGAGAAATATTTATGAACGCCTATCAATTTCATCCCGAAGCACTTGAAGAGGCTGATGACGCTGCGTCATTTTATCAGATGCTGCAACCGGGTTTGGGAAAACGATTTCTTGAAGCATTAGAAGATGCTATCACTAAAATACGAAGAAATCCCTTACTCTATCGAAAAGTCGATGGTGAAATAAGGAAGTGTCGTTTAATCCGTTTTCCGTATGGTGTGATTTACCGTCTCAAAGGAGATTGCATTGATATTATTGCCGTTATGCATCTCAGGAGACAACCAGATTATTGGAAATTACGCCTTTAAAATGCATGATTTAATTCCAAAAATTTGGGGCAGCCTCGACGTTCTGCATTGAAATGCCAACTATTTGAACGATGATTGTTATTGATTAAAATGTCTGAAATAGAATTTTATTCAATGAATGGAATAAAATTCAACCGTTTTATTCTGGCAATTCTTAAATTCGGTCAATTATCTCGCTTCGCTCGTTACTGCGTTTCTGATTCCGACGATTTATTCTTGTCTGAATCCGTATTTTCAAGATGAGAGAATTAACAGAATAAATGGAATAAGCTTAAACTTAAACCTTTTTATTCTTAAAATTCTAAAATTCGGTTAATTCTGATTCAGACAATTGTAATAGGTTGGTGGTGTTATTCTGTTAATTCAATTATTCATTCGGTTAGTTTAGTGTAACTCATTACGTACGGGGATAAACGAATTTTGGTCGTATGATGTATCAATTCGTTTCTCCTCGTAATTCGTTGTACTTTATTTGAATTAACCGAATAAATGGAATAAGCTTAAACTTAAACCTTTTTATGGTGGTGTTATTCTGTTAATTCAATTATTCATTCGGTTAGTTTAGTGTAACTCATTCGTTGTACTTTATTTGAATTAACAGAATAAATGGAATAAGCTTAAACTTAAACCTTTTTATTCTTAAAATTCTAAAATTCGGTTAATTCTGATTCAGAGGAGTTATTCTTGTCTGAATCCGTATTTTATTCAATGAATAGCAGTTATAATCACAGAATCACATCATACCTATTAAGGAGTAATGATTATGAAGTCCGAAGTTAAAAGCATTACTGAAAAAAAATGCGCTCCGACTTTCAGCGCCCGCAAGGGCTTGTATCGTAGAAATACTTTTGGAAAGTTTATATTTTGAGGAAGACTTTCCAATTTCAGAGCAATGGCGAAATGAGATCATTAAGCGTTGTGATGAAATAGATAATGGGAATGTCGAACTCATTTCAGTCGTGCCAAACTCAAGTTTGGACGACTGCCAAAAGTTTGGACGACATAAGCAGAGTATTTTACCCGTCAAAACAATGTTGACAGACTACTAGTTAGTGGCTTTCCTTCAGCTACAAACGAGATCAATAGACTGATGGCCGTCAATTGTGGGCCATCTGGCAAAATGGCTCAAGGAATTTCAACGCCTGGCCCCTATTGAAACCTCTTTTGATTGTTGTAGTTGACGGCGTTTGTAGGCGAGTCATCCAATGCCGCCTAGTGGCTAAAGCCACTACTACAAACTCTCAGGCCAGTGTAGCAATTCACCCCTGATGCCGTCGGCAGACTTGTTAACGTCAGCGGCCCAACATCAAACGCAACTGGCTTACGATTGTCCAACGTCACGCATTACACCTACAACTACAATTTCAGCGTCACATCAGTTCATTTATTATTTATAATAAATACAGCTAGAGCTAAAGCACTTACTACAAACGGTATTGATTAAGGCGCTTAAGCACCTACTACAAACGGTATTGGCTTGAGGCGCTTAAGCACTTAAGTACTGAAGCACAAATAAACAGGTATTTTACTGCACCTTGTGGTTGCCCCTTGTGGTTGCCCCACTTCTTTATGCTTCTGTTAAAATACCTGAAAATTTATGGTTCAGTACTTACTACAAACGGTATTGGCTTGAGGCGCTAAAGCACCTACTACAAACGGTATTGGCATCCCAAGGTGCCTATTTTTTCATTCCTAACGTAGTTCCCTAAGAACTTAGACGGGTAACTTTAAAATTATTTATGGACAGTTACTCAGTGGCAGGTGGCGGCTCAACGACTGTCTTGTCCTCAACCACACGAATCAGTTTCAGATTATCTAATTGAAGTTGAAACTGAAACAGCTCAGGGTTTATTTGTTCAAGATTCACCCGAAAAATATATTTTCCCGTAGCATCCTCGAAATCCACCAACGGTATTTTCACGATGGCCGGTTGCACAGTTCCATCTGAGTTTGTCTTGGGGAAAGTGTAACTCGCATGAGGTGACGGGCACACTTCAGATGTCTCAGGTGGTATCTGCTGGCTAAACCAGCCAGCGGGGACATCACAAGGCGTGGGAAAAGTGGCCCAACGACTGGTCACTGGATTTTGTGCATAAGTGAAAACGAATGGACAATCCGCCGGTGGCAGAGGAACACTCGGTGCATTGACGGTGAGTTGATAAGGTCGTCCAACGGGGGCCGTTTCATTTTCTGGCTTTTTCTCCGCTTCACTGCCCTCTTGCACTTCATCACTTTGTTGCGGCAATGCTTTAACGTAAACATAATGCACACCCACATCAAGATTAAGCGGTGGTGTACTAGCATTTAGTTTCGTTGAAGGCACATCGACCACCTCTTGCTCGGGTAAACTCGGACTGAGCAAGCTGAGCTGCCAACCGACAGTGGAATCAGCCCCCGGACTGTCTTGACTTAAGGTGATGGTCACTGAAGGATCTCGGGCCTGTAGAGAAAAACGATAGAAATCTACATCACTCGCCGAAGATAAGTTACCATAATAGGGTTCATTGGCTTTAATAGCCGTCGCGGTATCGGCATTGTCATTGGGCTGTTTTTCGTAATTTGGGCTTTCTTCCCAAGAGCCTTTGAGGGTATATTCTTTTGCCGGAAAAGCCTCAGTGTCTAGTGAAGACACTTTGTAATAATAAGTGCCGACGGATAAACCTTGCTCAAACTCGATATCAAGACTCGTTTCTGGCAAGAAGGCTGTGTACAAGCTGTTAGCGAGATCCGTCTCCGAGTATAAATCTATTCGCCAACCTGACTTGGGATTAGCGCCGGGGGGCGCTTTTTGACTAAAATTGACGGTGATATTGCCACTGGTATCATGTTCAGGGTTATTACGGTCTTTACGCACCTCGAACCTCATAAAATCCACGTCAGTAGCCGAAGACAGTGTTTCTTTGATTCGGCCGCCTGTCGACGTTCTTTTGGCCCCATCTGGGGTATCACCAATATCTTCTGCCATCGTGGCGACTGGTATAGTGCATAACATGCCAAATACGAGTATAGTACGGCGCATTTTATTGCCCTCCTAAATCTTAAGTAGGAACTGAATAATAATTATATAGCATAGTATAGAACATTGAGAGAGATTGGTAGAGCCAACTTAAATCTCCCCTCTCGGAATGCGTTTTTCCGCGCTATAAAAACTGATTCCGATATCCCCTTTTTCAAAGCTTACTTTTACCCATTTATTAACAATGACATAAGCTACATAAGCTAATTATAACAGTCACTTAAGTGCAAAGTAGGCTATTTTGAAATCCCACGACTTAACGCGAAAAAAAATAATAATTTCAATTAGATACAGAGTTATGGGTCATATAGATTTCAGATAATTATTGAGTCCCCTTTAGGGGACGAAAGCTTTCAGACAATGTTGGCTGCCAAAGAAATTATTTACCTGATATTTACCAAGGGCGCTCAAAAATGTCATCGAGGATAAAGTTTTTTGTTATTTGTGAACAGATTAGAAAAAATCCGTTTATTCCTAAAAGAAGTTGTACTCTCACTATAAAAGAGTATAGAGTGCGAATGAAGTCAATGGGCGGGGAAAGGGGCTAAGAGTTTAGCTTTCCCCTTCTCCATTTTTGCGATGGCAGCATGATGTTCATATGCCGGAAACTGGGTTGTCACTTGACTCATTAACCCAAAACGACGCAAAAATGCGGTAGCTAAACGTGGCGTGCGTAATATTTTGCGGTCGTCACCGGTTTTAAATTGCCGTTTTTGGTGTGCTACCACAAAACCAAGCCGTGCCAAACTCAATCCTTCTTTTAACCAGCTTTTCCAGTCCTCAATGTCGGCACGTAAATCCCAGTCAAGAGGTTGTCCTTTATATAATCCAGCAGATTCTATTTTGCCATGCACAATAATCAGTATACCAGTCGGATGGCGCACGTCAGTAAATCCATAACCAATGTTAGCATTAAAGCTTTGTTCATAAAGTGCGTATGCTATTTCTTGGTCAGTATTCCAAAGTGTCGCAAACTCTTGCATCCACGTTTCACAAAATAAGTTAGACATAGTTACCGCCCCCGATGGTATATTGATTATTGATTGATTTTGAGCTGAAGCTGAAGTTTGACAAAATAAGCTAGACACGGTTGTCGTTCCCCATTGTCGGTTAACTATGGCTTGATAAGCAAAACAAATGCCATTTTATGGGCAACGGGAAATGAGCCTGGGGCAAGGAGCTAGGGGAAAGGAGCTAGGGGAAAGGAGAAAAGGGAAAGCTGTGTTACTCTGGGGTGATGAAAATAATTAATGATTAATGATTAATGATTAATGATTAATGAATTAAAGAATAGTTAACTTGTTGTTTTTTAAATAATAAAAATGAAGCGGAATAAAAATTGGATCAAGTTTTAGAACCAAAGGAATCTCCTTTTCATCACCCCAGCGTTACTCTGTGTACTCTGTGATATCTGTGTATTTGAGATACGGAACGTACCGAAAAATACGTGAAAATGACGAAGGGCCTTAATGTAAAATTAGACACTTAGAATTAATTTATTCATTTTTCATTTTTCATTATTCATTATTCATTAGTATAACTGTATGGACTGGACACCTCATCTCACAGTTGCCGCTGTCATTGAATCTGAGCAACGCTTTTTGTTAATTGAAGAAGAGTCAGACGGATTAATCGTTTTTAATCAACCTGCTGGACATTGGGATGAAGGCGAGACGCTGATTGAAGCGGTTGCCCGTGAAACCTTAGAAGAAGCCGCGTGGCATTTTGAACCCCAAGCCATCGTTGGCATTTATCAATATACGAGCCCGGAGAATCAAATCACTTATTTGCGGATATGTTTTTGTGGGCGGCATCACAGTCACGAGCCGAATCGCGCTTTGGATACGGGCATTTTGCGGACGGTGTGGTTGACACGAGATATCGTCGCAAATCTGTCAAATTTACGCAACCCGATGGTGTTGCGCTGCATAGACGACTATCTGGCGGGGATTCGTTATCCGTAATTCGCTTGGGGAAAAGCAAATTGATAGATTGTAAGTCTCAGGTTTTACCAGTACGACATTGAGTACTGAACCAGATACCTGCCGCTTTATAATGTTTAATTAGAGAATTTTTTTTAAGAAAAGTCAATAATTTTTTCCAGCACCTGCCGAAGAATTGGTATTGTTTGTGAAGATTTGTTAATAAATTGGGTACTATGCATGAACCTCTCTATGATTACTTGTGAACAGTGATCAGTAATCAGTGATCAGTGAACAGTAATCAGTAATCAGTGTTCAGTAATCAGTAATCATGATTTATTTTGGACTTGGGCCGATAATATTTGCCTAGAAGGGTGTTCGTTCCAAGTCATAATGACGTACAAAATAAGGCGATTACAAATATCTCTTAGCAATAAGCGCGTCAAAGCGCGTTTATTTTCTGGCCCATTTAATCGAGATGCTATTAAGGACTCGTTGTCATAAAACACGTACAAAAACTAGGGCTAATGAGGCGCAATTGGGGGCCATAACTTAATTTGAAACCATTCAAGACATTTTATGGCCCCTAAATCAGGTAGTCTAAATAACCAGAAATCTGAATAACCGGAAAATATCTCTTAGCAATAAGCGCGTCAAAGCGCGTTTATTTTATAGCCCATTCAATCGAGATGGTATAAGGACTCGTTGCAATAAAACACGTACAAAAACTAGGGCTAATGAGGCGCAATTGGGGGCCATAACTGAATTTGAAACCATTCAAAACATTTTATGGCCCCTAAATCAGGTAGTCTAAATAACCCTAAAATATCTCTTAGCAATAAGCGCGTCAAAGCGCGTTTTCCACTTACAAGAATTTATAAGATTCAATTTAATCCTTAATTCGCATTTTTAGACTATCGAAGCAAGCAGTTTTGGTAAGTTATTTTTTAGCCGATCCTTATTACATAAGCTAATTATCATGACTTGTGTGCTTATGGTAGCGTCTTGAGAGGGGCGGGGGGTGTGTAATCGCACAGCGAAGATCGATGTTCAAGTTATGCCCGTGTGCCGTATCTATACGGAACGCACATATGCGGGTGAAAACAAAATAAGCACTTTGTTATGCTAGACAAACATGAGTTTTTTTGTTACATCTCGACGATCCCTTTGATCGGAGGGAACTTGAACTATCGATGGAGCCATGAAAACCAGATTTCGTATCTGTCTTCATTCCAGAAAGCGCAATTTGTGCAAAGTATAAGCACAAAGTCTGCTTTTCTATTGACTTTCAACCATTAAATAATGCGTCTAAAAAATTAGTTTATTCCCAAAATAACACCTTTGCTAATATAAACCCTATTTTTTAGACGTTAATAACCCAAGATTTGTGGGCCATATGCTGGAACGAATCAGTACAACTAATGGGTTTTGTTTTTAACTGATTGAGAGTAAAGTCATTATAACTAACTAATTGATATAACTAATCATTTTATAAGCCATTGATATTTAAAGTCGAACTAACGTTACTAAGTTTTTATCGGTATTCTTCTATGTCCCTGAAGTGCCATCTGTGTGTATACCAATTGCCAATTACCAATTACTCAAAAGAATGTTTAAGGCATCAAACCAAGAAGTATTACCAATTACCAAAAAAACCAAAAAAATCGTAATCGGCATGTCCGGTGGCGTAGATTCTTCCATTGCCGCGTTGCTCATGAAAAAACAAGGCTATGCGGTGCATGGCTTGTTTATGAAAAACTGGGAGGAGGACGATACTGAAAATTATTGCAGTGCTGCTGAAGATTTGCACGACGCTCAGGCGGTATGTGATGCGTTGGATATCCCGCTGCATACGGTCAATTTTGCCACCGAATATTGGGATAATGTGTTTGCCCATTGTCTGCAAGAGTACCAAGCTGGGCGCACACCCAACCCCGATATTTTGTGCAACCGCGAAATAAAATTTAAAGTCTTTCTGGAACATGCTCAACGTTTGGGAGGCGCGGCGATTGCGACCGGGCATTATGTACGCAAAGGCTACGCCAATGGACATTACCAACTTTTAAAAGGCCTCGATCCTAATAAAGATCAAAGTTATTTTTTATATACGCTAGGGCAATCGCAACTGGCACACAGTTATTTTCCCGTCGGCGATTTGCAGAAAACCAAAGTACGCGAATTGGCAACGCTGGCGGGTTTGGCAACGCAAGCGAAAAAAGACAGCACTGGGATTTGTTTTATTGGCGAGCGCCCTTTTAAAGCCTTCCTCTCGCGCTTTCTCACCAAGCAACCCGGCCCCATTGAAACGCCAGAGGGACAGGGTTTAGGACAGCATGATGGACTGATGTATTACACATTGGGGCAACGTAAAGGCCTCAAAATCGGTGGACAAGTCGATGGTAGTGGAGAGCCTTGGTACGTGGTAGCTAAGGATATTCCAAACAACCGTTTGATTGTGGCACAAGGGCATGATCACCCGCTGTTGTTTAGTCGCAGCTTGTCCGCCCAACAAGTTCATTGGATAAAAGGAGTTGCGCCGCAAATCCCTTTATCGTGCCGCGCCAAAACCCGCTATCGTCAAGCCGAACAAGCATGCGAGATTACGGCCTTGGACAACGATACTTGTCAAGTCCGTTTTCACAAACCACAACGCGCCGTCACGCCAGGACAATCTATTGTGTTTTATCAGGGTGAGGAATGTTTAGGAGGGGCGATTATATACTAATGAAAAATGAAAAATGAAAAATGAAATGAAAAATGAGGAGATTACATAAGCAAGTATATAATTTTACAGTCAATTTAATGAACGGTTGGCCCTTTACAATGTTCACGGATTTGAAGGGGCGCATTTCTATTTTCCCGCTTACGCTTACAATAATCAATAACAAAAACTATTTACCCCGAAGGGGTGAAACCTGTGGTAGTGGTTTTGTAAAGCGCCAACCCCGAAGGGGTTGAATTGATTTAGATTGGATAAGAAATTTGAATGCAATGGGCCAAAAAAAAACCAAGTTTCTTAAAGAAACTTGGTTTCTCTTCACGACGAATTTGCAGAATTACCAAGGCGTTCTAAAAGCTGTTGAGCGGTGCGTAAAAATTTTCCCCGTGAAAAAATCAATTGCAAACGCTTCCCACCTTTTTGCCGCCACAACACCGCCGAGCGAATACCCGCCAACAGTAGCGCACGGATTTTATCCGCATTATTTTGATTTTCCAAAAAACGTCGCTCGCCGTTAACTTTGATACGGTAATCAAGCGTGCTTAAAGTCCGCGAATACAAATTGGCTAAATGTGTAATCACATTGGGGTGAGTTAGCGCATACATTTCTGTCTGCGCGATGGCGGATTCAATCCCTGTTCTCATGTTCGCCTGCATATCTTCCCGCTTCGTCAGCTTACGCTCCAAAAAAGCCATCCCAAGCAAATAGTGCATCACTTCCATATTTCGCTGAGTGCGCCCCCCCCCCAATTGCCCACATAACACCTGTAAACCCGCTTTGAGGCCCGAAAGTCCGCCATAAACATCCTCAACAGAATCGGCATCAATTTTTAACAGACTTTGAATAGTGGCTTCAAACTGTGCTTGATCGAGCAAACCTTGCCGAGCAATCTGCCGCACTAAATCCGCGCTTTGAAACATGCCAGCTAAGGCAAGCGTCCTATTTTCTATGCTCATTTATATAATAATATAATACTTTTTTACATCAGAGTTAATTGATAGGGGTTTATTTTAGACTCAAAGTACCTATAATGTGCTCATTATGAGTACATATAAAAAAAAATTTGCCGAGTTAATAGGTTGTTCGGTAAAGACGCTTCAACGTTGGGATAGGGACGGCGTTTTAAAAGCCAACCGAACTTCAATGGGGCGAAGATACGAAACGAGTGATCAATACCTTGAATATTTAGGAATAAAAAATAAAGGGCAAGGTCAAGTGATCGTTTATGCTCGTGTATCGAGCCATGCACAAAAAAAGTTAGCATTAAACACCAAAACCACAAAATTAAAGCCCGTCAAAAAATGACATTTTGACAGACAATAATTATTTGTAGTAGCATTGATTGGCTTGAAACTGATATCTAATTAACAATCGAACCGCCTCAAAATCTGTTTAAGTTTAATTAGTTATCTAATTAAAGGTGATAGATGGTTTATCACCTAAGGGAGCTTGCCCCTTAGACATAACCAAAACCGCTTTTTGTGGTTTTGGCGTTTTAAAGTAAGAGGACTTAAAATAAAGTTATCAGAACGGGTTTACCATTGCGAAGTTTGCGAAACTTTACTCGACCGCGACTTGAATGCGGCAATAAATATTGAACGTGAAGGTTAGCGTATAGTAATCAATTTGTTAATAAATTCTAACAAAAGCTAACAATCGATCCGGGTATATAGAGAATATTGCCGTCCGATCAAGATTTTAAAAGTTGACAAACTCTCTTATTTTAAACTAGAACAGTCATAGTTATAAAGCGGCCGGTATATGGTTCAGTATATAGTCGACCCAAAAATATTGATAACTATTGATATTGGCTGGACATTATCTCAAAAAATGTGACATTTTTTTATTTTTAAAGTCTCGTTATAAACGCTTGAGGTGGTTAGCCTTCCACGTCAAAAAAATGGACTCTCACACGTCAAAGACAACCCTAAGCTCTCATTAGGCGAGGGGATAAAGGGCTGATACTCCCGCAATTCCTAATTGTTGAAAGACATACTCCATAAAGGTAAGCATGTCAATAATTGTCACTTCGTCAATTTTCGAGGGTCTTTGGTAGATTCACCCTCTCTTTTTAATTGCTATAATTAAAAAGAGTGCTATTGTTAACTTTTGTTAGCATAAATGAATCGGAATTCGTCTTCTCGCTTAAATTTTTTTATACCGGGGGCTAACCGGGAATTAACGCACGTGGACAAGACGGCTCTGTTGCCAGAAAAACTTCTGGTAACAACCAGCTTGGATGAATCGTGAACTAAACCGTGATTTCTATGATCACAAATTAGATAGCAGGATTGTAGACAAGACTAGCGTGTCTAAAACTAATATGGTGGCAGGTATTGAGGTAAACAAGGTGGAAAAGTATGCGCCGGTTAAGGCGCATAAATCAAAAGGAGGGATTGTATTGGAAAATGGTGGAGGTGGCGGGAATCGAACCCGCGTCCGCAAGTCCTCCGCCCTTGGTTCTACATGCGTAGCCTTATCTTTAGATTTTAGCCGCTCACCATCCGATAGGCAGGATAACTAAGTCGGCGAGCCTGGTAGAGTTTAGCGGATCAACCCCAGACGTATTTACTCCGCGATCTTGTGAGAGTCGACCTCTGAATGCCGGCTTTTGACACCGACGCTGAGCGCACAAGCACGGACTCAGTCAGAGGCTGGCTAATTAAGCAGCCAGAGCGTAAGCGTCGTCGTTGGCGACTATCTTTGTTTTGCAGCTAGATTTACGAGGGATTCTGCTCCTCGGCATGCGCCTCAAGTTTTGCAACCCACGTCGAAACCATGTCACCCCCAAAAAAAGGAAAAATGCGATTAATCTTACCTTCAATAATAGAGTACTCGCAATCGGTTTTCAAGTGCAATCGAGAAAAAAACTGAAAACTGAAAACTGAAAACTGAAAAATGCGAATGTTCTTACTATCAAGAATAGAGTACTCGCAATCGATTTTCAAGTGCTAAAGATTTTGACGAAATGAAAAACGAAAAATGCGAATGTTCTTACTATCAAGAATAGAGTACTCGCAATCGATTTTCAAGTGCAATCGATAAAAAAAATGAAAAATGAAAAATGAAAAATGAAAAATGCGAATGTTCTTACTATCAAGAATAGATTACTCGCAATTGTTTTTCAAGTGCAATCGATAAAAAAAATGAAAAATGAAAAATGAAAAATGAAAAATGCGAATGTTCTTACCGTCAAGAATAGATTACTCGCAATCGATTTTCAAGTGCAATCGATAAAAAAAATGAAAAATGAAAAATGAAAAATGAAAAATGCGACTAATCAAGATTATCAAGAATAGAGTACTCACAATTGGTTTTCAAGTGCTAAAAATTATCAGCGGTAATTTTTTTTAGGGCAGCTTATGATGACTTGAATTGATTGATGTAAAATCAGTCAGTTATAAAAAACTCTGACTAAATCCGTCCGCTATTGCTCACGGTACTTTCTCTTGAAAACAGTCTGTTGCAATTAACAATTTGATATTATAGGATAGCCACTAGGGTAGTGAAAAGAAGGTTCCAACGGGTTCTAAAACTTGATCCCATTTTTATTCCGCTTAAGTATTTATTTTTAAAAACTAAATATCATTGATATCATTAATCATTAATCATTAATCATTAATCATTAATCATTAATTATTTTCACCACCCCAGATAGTCGCTCAAATCCCCCTAACCCCCCCTTTAAGGGCTACCATAAGCACACCAGTCTTGATAATTAAGTAAGTACCCGTGCAGGTATTTTCAAAAAATAACTCGAACAAAAACAACGACTTTATGTTAAAATTTGATTATTTTCAATAACATACCTACTTGTGGGTAAAGATTAGCCTTTAGCAAAGGGGAACAGGAGGATTTAAAGGAGGCTAGGGGATTTCCACCGTGCCATAATTATGACTTAACATGTCATTATGAAATCATACCATAGAAAACATTATTGTGTGCAACAAGCCGCCCTCATTTTTGCCGTGGTGATGGGCTTGCTAGGAACTCAGCCTTCATTTGCCCAAGCGACGGGCACCCCAAGCGCGGATAACGAAGGGCGATTATCCACCAAAGCTCAACTTTATGTGCGGAAATTCGTCTTTGATGGAATGAGTCTAGCCCGGCTGAAAAAGCGGCCAGAGAATAACCCAACCCAAAAATGTTTTGACGAAAATAAATATAGGGAGTTCAGCCAAAGCCGTGATGGTGACGCAAAAAAGGCCTTGAGTCGAGTCTACCGAGAAAATCGAGAGGCCCTCAAATATGCATGTCGAGAAAATATCCGCAAAGCCCATACTCATCACACCGAGTGTGATGACAAAAAACCGTCTATAAATAAAATAATACAAACACGTATCGACAACCACCGCATTGCCATTTTAGATATCAACCGTCAAATGACGGCCGAAGAAATACAAGACACCAAAAATAAAATCACTCGTTGCTATATCGAAAATAAATACATTAATTCTGGGGCCATGATTCCCGATCAAGAGATCAAAAATGATGGCATTATCGTCATCCGCATCATCGAAGGATGGTTAGCACAAGTTAAAGTCGAAAATGAAAATGACTTGCATTTGTCCAGTCGTTATGTTAATAGGCGCTTAAAGTTTACCGGTGATGAGCAAGGGCACCTTAACATGAACGATTTGCAAGGACGTATGCAAATTATGCAGCAAAATCCCCTGTTTAAACAAGTGATAGGCAAAATCGCCCCGGGGGATGAACTAGGAGAAGGGATCCTAAAAGTAACCGTAAAAGAAACCAAGCCCCTTCATCTGGGTTTCAGATTTAATAACTACCGCCACCCCAGCGTCGGCGCTTATCGGGGCGCACTTGAATTGAGCTACCGCAACCCACTCGGTTTGGGCGATGCCTTGTCAGCGAACGTCGGGCTTACTGAAGGATTAAACGACTATTCGCTTAACTACAGTGTCCCTTTTCCCCAGTATTTAACCAACTACGACACCACATTATCGCTGGGATTTAACAAAAGCGACTCCGATGTCGTCACCGAACCGTTTAATAAACTCGGTGTCCAAAGCGATTCCGAAACCTTGTCCGTTTCCTTGCGTCAACCCCTTTATAAAAGTTATCCCCCCTCTGATGATCGTGATAATCCCAACCCTTACCAAGAATTCGCGGTTGCTTTAACACTAGAAAAACGTAAAAATACCACATTCTTAGAAGATAAACCCTTCTCTTTTTCACGCGGTGCCCTCAATGGAGAAACCGAATACGCTGTCATACGCCTCTCACCAGAATATGTCAGGCGCACTCCACACAATGTCATTGCTTTTTATAATACATTCAGTTTTGGTACAGACGCGTTAAGCCCAACTATTGATAAGAACATCATTGACAACCGATTTGTGACATGGTTAGGCCAATTTCAATGGTTTGGACGAGTTAGCCAATTAGAAAAGTTTAATCAGACTGGGCAGTTTAACTGGCTTAAACAATCGTGGCTAGGCTCACACTTGTGGGAAAGTCGTTTACTATTCCGTACCAATATTCAACTAGCCGATGAACAATTATTCTCGCTAGAAAAATTTCCCATTGGGGGCCATGCCTCAGTCCGCGGCTATCGAGAAAGTCAAATGATACGAGACAATGGACTCACCGCCTCTCTGGAATGGCTTATGCCAATTGGTCATTTACCCTTCGGCAGTTTAAGCGAACCCGGAGAAGGTAAAATAGAACTTATCCCATTCATTGATTATGGTAGAGGTTGGAATAACGACGACTCAACGCCAGTGCCCAAAGACATATCCAGTGTGGGCCTCGGTTTACGTTGGTTACCTACAAAAAATACCCACGTTCAAGTCTACTGGGCTAAGGCCCTCAGAAATATCGACAACCCTGAAAATCAAGAACATGACTTACAAGACGAAGGCCTCCATTTTGAAATTAACTTCCGTCCAAAGCTTTAGCTTTGGACTTGACTTGGAGTCCAAAGCGGAAGCAGGATTTAAGACGTATTTTACCCGTCAAAACAATATTGACAGACTACTAACGTGAGTTCGACTTTAAATATCAGTGACTTATATAATAATTAATGATATCAAATAGTTATTTATAATGACTCTTAAATCAATCAGTTAAAAACTTTCGCCAACAAGCAAAACTTAAGCATCACTTTATGGCCCACAATTAGAGGGTTATTAACGTATTAATGTTAAGGGTTTCATTGTCAAAATTTTTATTTTAATCAACTATTTATTTTCAACAGATTGATTAATCTAAAATTTATATAACTTATTGAAAAATAAGTCGAACTCACGTTAGTAGTTATGTCGTTATTTTCAAAACCAAAACGATTTAATTTATGATACGGAACGTACTTAAAATCAGTGAAAATGACTCAAAGGAGAATGACATAGTTATGTAATCTTTTCATTTTTCATTTTTCATTAGTATATAACTGACTGTTATGACACGTAATCCAAATCTGAATCTCTCATACATTAGCGATGATAATGAACCGCAAAATATCACAAGCGAGGTTGATGCCAGTCTAAGAGGGACTCGTGGGGCCATAAAATGTTACGTCGGCAAAAGTACAGCGAAGCGAAACTTTTGCCGACGTGAATGGTTTCAAATTGAGTTATGGCCCCCAATTGCGCCTCATTAGCCAGACTTTTTGTAGGTGTTTTATGACAACGAGTCCTTATAGCATCTCGATTGAATGGGCTAGAAAATAAACGCGCTTTGACGCGCTTTGACGCAAGAGATATTCACATAAGCTTGCGCCTTTTGCGTTATATTTTTTATATAACTTCTCAATCATAAGTTTTTATAAATCCTTGATTTCATAATAATTAATTCAACCCTTAATTCGCATTAATAAGTTACGAGTCGCGGGCATCCTAGAAGCGCCCATCAATGACTATTTTGAACAGATTTTTGAGACGGGCGTAGATGAAATGTCCTGGGATGACATGTCCAAAAATAAGATGAAGTGGCCCAGCTTCAAGGAAGTTCACGCCTATCGCCAAACCGTCTATAACACTGTCAAACAAATTATTGAGACGCATTCGGCCTTTGAAACGCAAAATTTGCCCATTACGCAAGATAGCCCAGCCTGGGCAGTGTTTATGGGTTTTGAGCATGAGCGCATTCATCTTGAAACGTCTTCAGTTCTCTTACTTAAAAACGCCAAAACTACCAAAAAATAGTAGAATTAGTTATGTTTAAGGGGTAAGCTCCCCACGTCACATATGTGACTCTATGTATAATATACAGATTTTGAAGCTAATCTTATGTTAATTATAAGTCTAGGTAAGACCCGTATAACATTTCATACTGAACCGCTAATACCTGCCTTCTTGAACTTCCCTAAGTTCAAATAGGCATTAGATTACAAATAATTATTGTCTGTCAATATATTTTTTTTCATTTTGTGGTTTTGGTGTCTAATGCGAACTGTTTCGAGAATTGCCCGTTTATTTATTACGTCGCCCCGAACAATGGCCCCCATATCATCCCTCAGCTGATAAACCCAGTCGTCATCCACCACAACAGGGTGCAGCGTCTAGCACTAATTTTCTTGGTCACAGTTTGGGCAAGAAATTGGTTTATTAAAAAGTGTAAAAAAAAGCTTGACATTAAAACCCAATCCTATTATGAAACTAAATTGAAAATGAAAAAAGCTAAAAAAGTCACTCGAATTGCGTATAGCGATGATCTCAACCAAGCAAAATATGACGCGCTGAATGAGATCACAAAACGGTGCGGTTGATGCCTTAGATGATATAAAAGCCAACAGAGAAGCCGCTAAAGAAAAAGTTGTACGTCACATTTTTAGAAATATTGATGACAAAGATAAGCGTAAAGAATTATTAAAACAACTCAAAAATGATTCCATTTGGATAAATAATTCATATTTGCGCCGATTAATGCGAAAATATTGGAAACATGGCAAAAATCACACTTTCAATCAAATGGTTTTAGAACCAGGCAGCTATCGCTGTTTTTCGCATAATGGCAAAAATTATATTGAAGTCATTAGTTTAAAAAGAGGTAAGCGCATTGCCATTCCTGTCGGAACCAATTATTCCATAACGGGACAAATTAGATTAATTCTGCGTGAGGGTCAAGTTGAAATTCATTACACAATCGCTAACACCGATGAGCGTGCTTGTGGCAACAAAGAAATTGGCATAGATAAAGGTTACACAGAGGCTTTTGTTGACTCTGAGGGTGACTTTCATGGCAAAGGTTTGGGCGAGGTTTTATCAAAAGAATCCGATTCTTTATCGATCAAATACAAAAGGCGCAATAAGATAAAAGCGGTTTTGGATAAGTCGCAGCACAATAATCCTAAAAAAGCCAAAAGAATCATAAAGCACAATTTAGGTAGAAAAAAACTTAATAGGCGCAAACAGCGGCATCAAGCCAAGGTCAAAACAATTGTTTTTAC
>NBMI01000219.1 GCA_002085445.1 Candidatus Parabeggiatoa sp. nov. 2 | reverse complement strand
TTAATTGCTCTGGAGTGGGATAATGACAAAATTGTCGTGATTGACAAAGATACTCGCTTAGAACGAAGTTACAGTGCGGTTGCAAGAGAAATTTTTAAGATACCCTCACCGTTTAGCTATGAAACTGAACAGAAAATCAACCAATTTTATGCCATGCAGAGACAGATTAGACGTAATGAAACCGTTAACGAAGCCGAATTTGTCAATTTAGTCATTGAGATTGCAAATAAAGGCGTTGAACTAGAAGGGGTAATGCGCCGGGAAATTCAAAGCCTAGAACGACGAACCGGAAAGACATTCGACTTATGGATCATTTTGTGATGCTTATCCGATGGGAAAACGCATTCCTCATACCATTGAACATTTTAGACCAAAAACAAAATTTCCGTTGTTAGCCTACCAATGGGATAATTTATTTTTATGTTGTGGAATATGCCAAAAAAAAGGAGATAACTTTGACGAAGACTTATTAAAACCAGACGAAGAAAACTATGATTTCGACAACTATTTTGATATAAAATGGGATACCGGTGAATTGATTCCTAACTTGGATGCGAGTGAAAAAGATCAGAGAAGCGCTGAAATAACAATACAATTATACCAATTAAATGAGTATGGTAAACCAAATGATCGACTCGAAGAACTGAAAAAGTTCAACGACTCACATTCCCCTGAAATGGATAGTTTTTCTTATAGGTTTTTTTTAAAGGCGGGTTCCTTGTAACCTCGCTATTAATTTGCAATAAGCCCAATCAAATCGAGTTAATCAATTCGGCAACCTGGCCCTCAAACCGCTTGGTTTGGTTTAGAGCGCTTGGTTTTATAATAAGCCATTAATTAATAAAAGCTTTTAGTCTCAGAGGCCCTCAATCAAATCGAGTTAATCAATTCGCCAACCTGGCCCTCAAACAGCAATATAATTCACCAAATCATCCGGTATTAGAATTTTCAGAATTGGTTTATAGATGTTCAGAAAAATAATTTCAAAAAAGCCAATAGTAAATAAATAGATGTCCAAGATTTATCGATGATTCCGGACGAATTAGATGTCCAAGATAAATCTTGGACTCCAGACGAATTAGATGTCCAAGATAAATCTTGGACTCCGGACGAATTAGACGTCCAAGATAAATCTTGGACTCCGGACGAAATCTAGGGCTATTCATTTTGAAAATAATTATCTGAAAATCTATAGGTGTCTTATTCTGTTAATTCTTTAATTCTGTTAATTCTGATTCTGAGATTTAAGGAGAGGACTCAGTATAAATGGAGACATCAAATATGAATTTGTGGCAACTTCTGGAGAATTACAAGCGAGTCATCCTTGGCTTCTTCAATCTATTGTTGAAGCCCTTCAAGCTGATACGCGAGATTACCAAAGACATCAGGGAATGTTTTTTGAGATTGGGGTAAAAAGCGATCATCTTTTGGGTGCTTTTATCCACCGTACCCTCCGTGGGCAAGGGGCTGGCGGGGTTCGGTTATGGTATTACCGACATTTGGAAGATTACATACGAGACGGATTACGCTTAAGTCGAGGTATGGGGCAAAAATGTGCCTTGGCTGGATTATGGTGGGGCGGAGGCAAAGGGGTAATTGCCCAGCAAGAAGGAAGAGATTACCGTGATCCGACACTTCGTCAAGCCATTTATCAAGATTATGGGTATTTTTTGTCAGGATTAAGAGGTTGTTATGTGACTGCGGAAGACGCTGGCACGACACCCGAAGACATGGCGCACATTTTTTCCACCACTCGCCATACTACTTGTATTCCGCCCCAATTTGGGGGTAGCGGTAATCCAAGCATTCTGACGGCCGCCGGTGTGGTTATCGCAATAGAAGCGGCTCTTGAATACTTGGGTTTTGGAACGCTTGAAGGTAAAACGATTGTTATGCAGGGTGTTGGCAATGTTTCGTATTATATGATAGCTGAATTGCTAAAACGTCAGGTGGCAAACATTATTGGTTCCGATATCAATGTGGCTGCGATTGAAAAAGTCAAGAACAAGTATTTAACGGCTCCTCTTGATTTGCGAGTGGTAGAACGCGGTGACAATTCTATATTAAAAGAGACTTGTGATGTACTCGTGCCTAATGCGCTGGGAGGAATCCTAAACGCAAACACGATACCAGCAATTCAGGCAAAAGTGGTTTGTGGTGCGGCTAATAATCAACTCGAAAATCCCAAGCGAGATGCGAAACTGTTCCCTAAAGACACGCTTTATGTGCCAGATTTTTTGGCTAACCGGATGGGTATTGTGAATTGCGCTAACGAACAATATGGAATGGTAGAAAATGATCCATTTATTACCTCCCATCTCGAACGAGAAATGCCCACGGGTATTTATCAACGTTGCCTAGAAATCTTCCAACGAGCCAGACAGTCTGGACGTACTCCGGTAGAAGAAGCAGAATTATTTGCTGATGAACTTTCTCTTGAACCGCACCCCATTTGGGGAAATCGTGGGCAATTCATTATAGATTTATTGGTACAATCTGGATGGGCTGCGAATAAGCTTGCGTAGGGTGTATCCTGGGGGGGGGGGATTGTGAATTGTGAATTGTGAATGATGAATGATGAATGATGAATGATGAATGATGAATGATGAATGATGAATTGTTAATGAAAATAGGGTTATTTAAGTTTGTGAATTGTTAATTGTGAGTTGTTAATGAAAATAGGGTTATTTAAGTGACTATTTTTAGAGATATTTTTGTCAATGCGGAATAAAAACGGGATCCGTTTTTGGGCCAAAATAACCTTATTTTCACCACCCCAGATTTAACAACTCGCGAATAATCTCCATTTAACGGGTGGCTTTATCATTTTCGCCAGCCAATGTTTGTTTTTCCATAAATTAATTTTACCTACTGTTTGAAAGTCAATAACTATACATTTTCCTTAACTTAATGGCATTGCGCCGGCGCGTGGGAACCACAAAGACTGTTTGGTGGTGAATGTTTAGGCAACCTTGCTATTGATTTGCAAGAAGCCAAAGAAGAAGGCACGACTTACCCACTCCCTCGCCTTAACGAATTATTACAACACGCGGAATTTAGTACCCTACGGCGGTGGTTGGCAGATTGGCAAGTTGAGGTTGGGGAGTTGCAGGGGCGGATTGATGGGGTGGTGGAGAGTCTCTAGTACAACGGATTGAGGTGTGAGTACAACGGATGACGGGCCGATAAACGGATTAATTCCCCGTTACCCGATGAACCAAGCCTGTTAGGTTTAGAACACTTATTCGTTTATCGATTCGTTTATCAGCCCGTAATTAGTTGTACTCAAGATACGGGCGGTGGTTGGCAGATTGGCAAGTTGATGTTGGGGAATTGCAGGGGCGGATTGATGAGGTGGTGGGTAATCTATAGTACAACGGATTTAAAACCTAACTACAAGGATTGTATATCGAGGCGGATTTAAAACCTAACTATAGACATTGCCGAAAAATAAATTCACAAGATGTGCCAAATATTTTCTGTAGATGTATATAAACACCAAAATCTGTTCAGCCTCACCCTGGCCCACTTCAGGTAAGGGATTTGGGGTAAGGGGGCAGATAAAGTGAAGTTATTTTTCTGAAAATCTATATAAGGGACTTGGAAAAAAAATAACCGGCCCCCGCCTTCCGATAAATCTCTAGGCTGAAAGCTTAAGTACGTATCAGGGCACTAGCTACAGATGGGTATATTATATTTTTCCTCATCCCTAAGGATTGTATATCGATGCGGATTTAAACTGAGTACCACCACGATCTAATTTGTTATTAGATACAATTCCTGTCGTTAACTTATAGGTTCTTTTTAAAGGTTCCTTGTAAGGGAGGAGCGTGAAAATAATATACTCATATAGACAAAAAAGTTTTTTGTGTGGGTATTTTATTTAGCCACAACTCACATAAAGATTAAGTCGCTAAAGCGTCTACTACTAACGCAAGGCGCTAAAGCGCCTACTACTAACTTACTTAGGCGCTAAAGCGCTTACTACTAACTTACTTACTTAGGCGCTAATAGAAAGATGCCCACTGATGGTACCTTGAAACCTAAAGAAACTGAAGATTCAATTCGTTTATCCGCGTAATTAGTTGTACTTTGCTGAGAAACTCACACTTAATCGGTTCCCGATATGGCCCCCAATTGAAGAGATTCTTTCCATCAGGGTGTTTTGATATCTACCCGCCCGCTCGGTTTATCGTTCTATCTCTATCGAGTACAACTCATTCAAAGTACTAATAGGTTTAGGAAGTGGGCAAGTAGGCACTCAATGCCATTAAATTAAGGGCAACCACAAGGGATTGTAAGGGCAACCACAAGGGATTGTAAGGGCAACCACAAGGGATTGTAAGGGCAACCACAAGGGATTGCCCCTACAAACCGTCATGTAATGTAGGGGCAATCCTTTATGGTTGCCCTCACCGAAAAGCTTAACTTAATGGCATTGAAGTAGGCACTGGGGAACTCAAAAAATATCACTCTCTTAAAGCTTTGAGATTAGAGTGCGAAGCCAGCAACCTACTGATAACGGAGGATAAAAGCCATTAAACCCCCTGATTTTATAGCTGGAATCAATGGGATCACTATTCCAACTTGTCAATCTCGTCTGAAGGAAGGCTTCGATAAAGCGGTATTTCCGTCACGAAACTTAGGCGGAAAAGGAGTAGAATATAAACTTCCAGAGGGTATTCGTGTAAGAACAATGGAACCCACTGTGTATGCCGCTCGAAGGGCGTCATTTGAAAACGCAAATGGTCAACCCATTGATCCTTTCACGGGTAAACCGCCTCAACCACCACGCGGGTTATCAAAAGCGGCTAGAAAACAATTTGTTAGACAACGAACTCATTTGGAGTAAGAACCATGATTGATTATATTATCCGTCTTATTCGTCAATGTTTCCCACTACAAGTTAAATGGGTGTCGTGGGATGGAAATATTCTGACCTTATCAGGTAAGGATTGGAGCTTTTCAACCATCAGTGCTTGGCGTGTCTTAGGCGATGCTTCTTCGATTGAATATGCTTGCTGGGATGAGGCGGTTGAGAAGCGAATCAAGGAATTTGAAGGTGAAAAAATCATCGGGGTAGACAAGCAAGGTGCAATTGTAACCGTTGATCCGGTCTTCAAGTTATCAACTGGAAAACAGTTAGAAATCTTTTCCTCTGATACCTTCGAGCCATGGGTTTTAAAATTGCCTGATGGACAGGTTTTTGCAGGTGCATTGGAAATGGGAGAGCCAACCATCTCACTGGTTAAATCAGCAGCGTAGCGAGCCACGTTTGTAATAGTCGCTTTAGCGACTGGCGTTTTAGGCGCTAAAGCGCCTACTACTAACTTACTTAGGCGCTAATAGAAAGATGCCCACTGATGGTACCTTGAAACCTAAAGAAACTGAAGATTCAATTCGTTTATCCGCGTAATTAGTTGTACTTTGTTGAGAAACTCACACTTAATCGGTTGCTGATATGGCCCCCAATTGAAGTCTTTTCATTAGGTGTTTTGATATCGACTTGCCAGAGGGCGCATTCCCATTTTCACGGAGTAAGTACAACGGATGACGGGCCGATAAACGGATTAATTCCCCGTTACCCGACTAGCCAAACCTGACCCGTTTTAAAAACCAAACCTGACCAGTTAAAAAAAACTATCAAAAATCATTTAATCCTAGTATTATGCCAACCATTCATCGCCAATTAGCGCGTATGAGGTTTTATCATATTTTATTTAAATTCGGAGAAACAATGACTTACAACAACATTAAGGCCAAGCCGTCGATTTTCGCCGGTGTATGCCTATTATGCTTTAGCCACGTTGCGCCCGGTGTCGACAAGACAATCTGGCAAGGCCAAAGTGGCGATTTAAACATCCACTGGACAAAGACAGACATTACCGCCACCCAAGATGGCAAAAAACTTTTTTCGGCACGGGCATTAGCCCAAAAAGATTTTCAGGCCGACTTTTTAACCGGCAACGAGGCGATTGACTGCGAATATCAACGCAAATTTCGCCTATTATCGGTCGTTGGCAATATCGGCAATCTTGGAGAAAGTGAATATGTCAAGTGTCAAGGCACGGCCCCCCCTTCAAGCGAAACCCGTTTAACGGCCGTTGACTTCGCCAAAGGCGGCAAACTGGTCAAACTCACCGACTTTTTCGCAGAATCGGACATCCTCAAAGCCTTGTTGGCCGATAACTTGCTTAAAAATGCGCTGGCACATTCAAAAACGCCCCCGTCTACGCTGCAAGCCCTGTATGAGGGCTTAGAATGGTCAGCCATTACCATAAGAAACTGCGAATATGGTCTCAGTGAATATTTTTTGAGCCAATTTGCCTTTCATCACCTGAGTAGAAATCAAGTGGCAATTCGTCTCAATCTGTTACCCCTGACACACGCCTGTCAGTCGAAAAGCCGTCAACTGGGCTTTTATTTACCTATTCCGACGGCCCTGAAATCGGCCCTCAATCAAGCTAACAGGGGCAAGGCTGGCTTTTTAATGAATCGCAGCATCGCTGGCAGCGCCCACATATCTTTTTCTACCACCACTTATTCGCCCCCCGTTCGCAAAGGGCGGCATTTCACCCCCCTTTCGCAAAGGGCAAATTTTCCCTCCGTTCGCCGCAAAGGGGGGCCAGGGGGAATTTTAGCGGGGCAGGTGAGGAATTCCATCACCGTGCAACGAGGCGACACGTTGTTTGGGATTGCCAAACGCGCCGGGTGCAGTATCTCTGAGCTAGCCACTTGGAATGGTTTGCAACCCCCCTATAATTTATTTGTGGGCCAAAAACTGTTAGTCAGTCCATCACCTAAGGTACTGACTCTAAAGAAGAAGGCTGCCAAAGAAAAACCGCGCTATCACACCGTTGCCGCTGGCGACACGTTATACAAAATTGCCAGACGTTATAGTCACAGTGTCAAAAAGATAGCCGTTTGGAACAAGTTGCAACCGCCCTACAAATTATTCGTTGGGAAAAAATTGCGCGTCTCTGGGCCGCGTACGCTAAAATGGACGTGGACGCACAAGAGTACCATTCATCCAACACTTCCTGAATTTGTGTTCAAACTAGTCGGAAAGCCAACGAGAAACGGTATCAAGGTGGAAGCGATTGAAAGTCGTCGCGGTAACGAGTCTCAACCTTTTCAGACACTCAACGTGTCGGCCATGCCGACGATTACTGAGGATACCGTGGCGTTTGAGGTTGAAGACCTCAACTTTGACGGCTATCAAGATATGCGCTTGATGGAGAGTATGCTCGGCACGGTCAATACAAAGTATTTGTATTGGCTATTTGAGCCACAAACCGGGCGCTTTGTCAAAAATACCGCCTTGTCCGCGATTATCTCACCACGAGTGGACGCTGAGAAAAAACAAATTATCTCGGCTTGGCGAGATGGTTGCTGTTATTACGAGACTGACTACTATCAAGTCGTTGACAACAAGCCCCTTCTGCTGCGACAAGAAAAAGAAGAATACGATGAGGCCGGTACAAAAAAAGTGACAGTGTGGGAACGCATCGGTGGCAAAATGAAACTCGTCTCTAATAAACTGCCACCTGCCCCAGAAGCAACGCCTAAACCCACAGCGCCAGCCCCGAAGGAAGAGGCTCAAGGTGAGACTTCAAACACTCACACCGTTGCCGCCGGAGACACGTTGTACAGCATTGCCAGAAATTATGGTCAACGTATTGGGGATTTAGCCAATTGGAATGGGTTGCTACCGCCTTATTTTTTGTACCCCGGGCTACAATTGCGGGTGTCGGATCCGTCCACGCCAAAATGGACGTTGACACACAAGAACAGCATTCATCCGACATTTCCTGAATGGGTGTTCAAGCTGATTGGAGAGCCACAAGAACCTGATAGAGTCAATATCAACGCGATTGAAATACGTCGCGGTAACAAAACTCAGCCCTTTCAGACACTCCAAGTCTCTGGTGCCACACCGCCGATGAATGTGCCTCATCCGTCTATAAGGTTTATTATCGAAGACATGAACTTTGATGGTTATCGGGATATCCGCTTGATGGAATATTGGCCTATGAGACAAAGTCTTTGGCATCCGATACCCAATATCGAGTATTCCTATTGGCTGTTTGATCCAAAAACGGGGCGTTTTGTGAGCAGTTTGGCTTTCAACGCCGCCAAGCTGGGTTCACCCGAATTTGAGTCTGAGAAAAAACAAATCATCTCCCATTGGGAAACGGGCTGCTGTGAGTATGGTTTCGACTACTATAATATTGTTAACGACAAACCGCTTTTGGTACGACAAAAGAAGTATGAGGTTGATGAGGCTACCGGTACCAAGAAGGAAACGGTGCTGGCGCGTGTCGTAGGTGGCGAAATGAAACTGCTTTCTGAGACGGTTCCACCTAAGGCTGA
>NBMI01000218.1 GCA_002085445.1 Candidatus Parabeggiatoa sp. nov. 2 | reverse complement strand
AGGCGGGCCTTAGATAAGCCAAAAAATGGGGCCGGCAACCAAAAAAACGTTGGGAGGCAACCAAAAATTCATAATATCTGAAAATTTATGGTTCAGATCACTGAAAAAAATGATCACAGATCACTGTGAAGCCCACCCCCACCAGAAACACCGCAAAAAATTTTTTCAATGTGCCCGTTGGAATGATATGCACTAATTTTGCTCCTAACGGTGCAAATAGTAAACTGGTTGGCGCAATGGCGGCAAATGCCGGCCAGTAAATGTAGCCGCTACTGAATGCGGGTAACTCATTGACATGCCAGCCGGTGGCAATAAATCCAACAGCCCCAGAAACCGCAATGGGAAAACCACAAGCGGCCGAAGTGGCGACGGCATTACGCATGGGTACATTACACCAAACTAAAAATGGCACGATGACTGAGCCACCGCCTATTCCCACCAAACTAGAACTCGAACCTATCACTGCACCCGTGAAGCCCATACCCAACTTACTTGGCAATTTATACTTATTTTCAATAGTTTGAGGTTTTATCTCCCTCGCCTCTTGAGGGGAGAGGATAGAGGTAAAGGATGAACATAAAATGTCTTTATCAGAATTAGTATGACAATGTGGTACCCGTTGTGCGCCAAAGCCCAATTGTGCCGAGACGAGTAAAATGAAGATCGCAAAAATGACTCGCAACGTCTCACTCGGCAACGCATCGGCAATAACCGCACCCAGTAAAGCACCGATAATGATGCCGGGAACAAGTTGCCAAACAATTGACCAATGCACTGCACCGCGCCGATGATGGGCAATGATGGATGAGGTTGAAGTTATCACTATCGTCGCTAAAGTGGTGCCTATTGCGATGTGCATGAGGCGGGTGATGGGTATTTCTGCGTGGCTCTGAAAAATCCATACAAATACCGGAACAATAACAATGCCACCGCCTACGCCTAACAAACCTGCCAATGTGCCTGCCACGGCACCAAGTAATAATAAACTGATGATTTCCAATTAAAATTACCAAATTCCACTCGAATAGCAAACGCTTTTAAAGGGCCTCGTCTTGAAATTTTTTATGAACCGACCAAATCGGTATATCATTTAAAAATTTATAATATTACCATAATGAAAGTTGAATTCCGCGTCTCTGCCAGGTTGCGCTGAAAACAAAAAAGATTTGTTAAGAGTTAATAAGGTGGTAGGTATTATGCTTGACAAGATAAACTGACGTCATTAATTTATTTTGGAGACCATAATGGAGCGGTTAATTAGACAAGCACTCGAAACCATAGCCAACTTAAGTAATAGAAAACCGGTAGCCCTGTTGAGCGTAGAGGATAAACACAATGTAAATTTAAACGTACCCCTATAGAACAAATTATCTCAACCAAGCAAGCGCATACCTATCCGGGGACGGTAGTGGAGTCCTTACCTTTTCCCGCCTATAAAGAAACCAAGAGCGGTTTTAGTTGTTTATGTTTGCCGCTCTTGAGCGGAAACAGTCAAGTAAAGGGCGTTGTGGTGATTGCACAAAAGAGGGGCAGTCCTCTGCCGGCGGATCGCTTGCAAACATTGAAGACGTTAATTCCTCTGATTGCGGCCGTTGTGGAAGCCAGTCTGGAAAATGAACGCTTGATTCAATTGGCAACCCGGGATGATCTGACAGACTTGTATACACGGCGTTATTTTGAGACGCGCTTACAAGAAGAATTTACCAGAGTTCGCCGTCATGGCGGGGTTTTTTCTCTCTTAATGGTAGACATAGACCATTTTAAACAAATTAACGATACTTGCGGATATAAAGAAGGCAATAGAGTATTGCAAGAAGTATCCAAGCTCTTAAGTAGCTCGATACGCAAGGAAATCGACATCCCTTGCCGTTATAATGGCAAACAATTTATCCTCTTGTTACCCAATACTAATGTAGATGGGGCCTCTATTTTAGCGGAACGAATTCGCATTACCGGTTTACGACGCTACAAGGCATTCCGGTGACAGAAATCTCCAAAGAAGAATTAATACATCGGGCCGATTTGATGTTATACGCGGCCAAACAAGCCGGCCGTAATCAAATTATGGTATGGTGGTAAGTGGTTGGAGTACAGGAAGGGAGGAGTCCAAACTTTAGTTTGGCAGGAGTCCAAACTAACTAAATTAATTTCTTTTGTCAATGCGTAAGTCATATTAGCGATCCTTGTACGATTTGCAAGGAGCGCTAAGCACTCCTGTCACCGAAAGGCCGTCAAACAAAAAAATGGGAATATTGCCGTGAAAAACTTGGTTTATTACTATTTTGGAGTAGAATAGACTTTTCCCTTAATAATTTGAACGGTTATTTTGGTGATCTTGGTGATTTTTATGAAAGTTCCAAGGGCGTTGCCCTTGGCTATACTCAAGATGGGAACAAATTTTCAGGCAAAAGTTTCGCGGAGCGAAACTTTTGCCTGAAAAGGACTTTTTGATAAACCAAAATAACTAATAATCCAGGGGCGTTGCTTGCCAGGGGCGTTGCCCCTGGCTGTATTAATGTCGCCCCGTTGGGGCTTGCCAGGGGCGTTGCCCCTGGCTGTATTAATGTCGCCCCGTTGGGGCTTGCCAGGTAGGTACACTGGCTTTATTAATGTCGCCCCGTTGGGGCTTGGGGAGAGATTAATATAAAAAGTGTAACTACCTGGCTTTGGGTTCGGAATGACAAAAGTACAAATTATGCCCGTGCTGAGCCCCGTTTTAATTTAAAACCTAGCCCCAACGGGGCGATATTAATATAGCCAGGGGTAACGCCCCTGGCTCTCTCTTAAATCACAGTTCAAAAAATATTTACTTGGTTGGTACACTTACAAGGATCGTTAAGCACTCCTGTCTCCGAAAGGCCGTCAACTCAAAAAATGGGTATATTGCCGTGAAAAAACGTTATTTCTTGATTTTCTTCGCTATTATTTTACTTTCTGCCTGTAACGAACCCCAACAGCAGAACCTACGCTTTGGGCTATCAACCGCCCCAATCACTTTGGATTCGCGTTTTGCGACGGATGCCGTCTCATCACGAATTAATCGTCTCTTGTACCGTGCCCTCGTCGATTTTGATGAGAATTTGCGCCCGACTCCTGATTTAGCCAGTTGGGAGCAACTGAAGCCAACACATTATCGCTTTCGCTTGGGCGACAATGGGCGACAATTTCACAACGGTACGCGGTTGACGGCGCACGATGTCAAGGCGACTTATGATTTTATTTTAGACAAGAAAAATGCATCAGCACTTCGGACTTCTTTGAGTTTAATCAAGCAGATTCGTGTGCAAGATGCTGATACGGTCGATTTTATTCTCGACAAACCCGACACGCTCTTTCCGGGACGCTTGCTCGTTGGCATCGTCCCTGCCGCCCTTATCGACAAAAAACACCCGTTGAACAAACAACCAGTCGGCAGCGGTGGATTTGAATTGGTTAAATGGCCTACCGCCAGTCATTTATATTTAAAGCGGCGCCGTGATGGGCGACAGGTTGAATTTTTAGAAGTTAAAGATCCCAACACGAGGACGCTTAAACTGGTGAGCGGCGAGTTGGACATGTTGCAAAGCGAGTTATCGCCGGAAATGGTAACGTGGCTGACAGAACGTTCCGAAGTGAAAGTGACTAAGAGACAAGGCACTAATTTCAGCTATATCGGTTTTAATCTGCAAGATTCGGTGACTTCCAAATTCGCAGTGCGAGAGGCGATTGCTTACGCGATCAATCGTGAAGAGATTATCCGCTCGATACTAGGCAACGCTGCTCGCCCGGCGAGTAGTTTTTTGTTACCGCCGACGCATTGGGCGGGGCATCCGGGGTTGCCGAGTTATTCTTATGATCCTGACAAAGCTCGCGCTTTGTTGGCGCAAGCCGGCTTTACGGCGGAAAATCCCCTAAAATTGTCCTACAAAACCTCTAGCAATCCCTCTCGTATTCGCATTGCCACCGTCATTCAGCAACAACTCAAGGGAGTGGGAATCGAAATGGATTTACGCACTTATGACTGGGGAACTTTTTACGGCGACATCAAAACCGGCCGTTTTCAAATGTACAGCCTCTCATGGGTGGGCATCAAAATGCCCGATATTTTCCGTTATGTTTTTCATAGCAGTGCCGTGCCACCCGGCGGTGCGAATCGGGGGAGGTTGAAGAATCCCGAAATAGATGCCTTGATTGAGAAGGCGGAGGCGGCACCGACGTTCGACAAACAAGCGGCGCTTTACCGTCAATTACAAGAACTTTTATTCAAAGAATTGCCTTATGTGCCTCTGTGGTATGAGGATCATGTATTGGCAACTCGCCAACGAGTCAACGGTTATAGTTTGGCACCCGACGGTAATTATGATGGTTTGAATACTGTCACTTGGTAATGCTCAGTGCTCAGTGCTCAGTAATCAGGAGTCCAAACTTTAGTTTGGCAATCGTCGTTTGGCAGGAGTCCAATCGTTGCTTCAGTTTTTTGAAAGCTTTAACTTTCGCGGCGATTTTAGTTAGTTTGGCAGTACCAGAGAGTTAATGGCCGTGCCAAGTTAAAACTGGCCGACTCCTCTTACCCGTCAATAGAACATTGACAGAGTACTAGTGCAAGATCGCTCCAATCTTCATACCACCCTACCGCCAACCGCTAAAGCGGTTGGGGAGTCCAAAAAAAATAATTATCCCAAATGCCAATTCAAGGAATAAAGGACGGGTAGGGGAATGGTGGGCAACAAAAACCCGTTACCCACCCTACAAAACCGACTGGGATAATTTAATTTTTGGATATGCCAAAGCCTACTAACCTCTTTTAGTGCCCTTTAGGGTACTTGAGCTCTTAGACAACTGCTTTAGCTGTTGGCTGTGGGTGATATGGAAACTTCCGCTTTCCGGCACTAGGAGGCTTGCCGCCCAAACTAAAGTTTGGATTCCTTGAGGGCCATAAAATACTTACGTCGGCAAAAGTTTCGCAGAGCGAATTTTGCCGACGTTGGATGTTATCAAATGAAAGTCTGGCCCTATATCGCGCCCTAAAATGACACGATTTATGTTGTACTCTCACTCTATTCGTTGTACTCGATCTAAGTACTTTACTCCCAATATTTTACCCTGATTGATAAGGATTTTATTATCAAATGAGCGAAGAAGTTTTAATTAACGTAACCCCCCGCGAAACCCGCGTAGCGATGGTAGAAAACGGGGTACTCCAAGAAGTGGTGATTGAACGTACCAGCAACCGAGGTTTAGTCGGTAATATATACAAAGGCCGAGTCTGTCGCGTGCTGCCGGGCATGCAAGCGGCCTTTGTAGAGATTGGACTAGAAAGAGCCGCATTTTTGCACGCCTCTGATATTGTCAATACACACTTACATCATGGCGACGAACAAGCCAATCAACCCGAATCAATTGAGAAACTTCTACATGGCGGCCAAGCGCTATTAGTGCAAGTCATTAAAGAGCCGTTGGGCACCAAAGGGGCCCGCCTAACGACCAAAATTTCAATTCCTTCCCGTTATGTGGTATTTTTACCGACTCAAAACATGATAGGCATTTCTACTCGCATTGAATCGGCCGAAGAACGTCAGCGTTTAAAAGACATTGCCTTGCAACACACCGGAATGGCGGAACACCCACTGATTGAAACGCCCGGCAATGATGAAACGCTAGTGACGCAACCGGTGTCGCCGCCGGCACAGTGTAACAATTATGGATTTATAATTCGCACGGCCGCTGAGGGGGCCAAAGAAAATCTATTATGTGCCGATATGGATTTTTTATGTCAGCTATGGAAAGATATTAAAGAGAAAGAAGCTAAAGCCAAGCCTTGTTCATTGATTTATAAGGATTTACCCTTAGTACTTCGCACCGTCCGCTACTTGATAGGCTCAAAGGTTGACAAGATAAAGATTGACTCACGAGACACTTTTCGGGAAGTGGTGAATTTTGCAAAAAAATTCATTCCAGATTTAGTGCCGCTTATGGAACACTATAGTGGAGAACTCCCCCTATTTGACTTTTACGCCATTGACGATGAAATCACCAAAGCCTTAGAACGCAAAGTACCCCTAAAATCTGGCGGCTATTTAGTGATAGATCAAACCGAGGCGATGACGACGATTGATGTCAATACGGGCGCTTATGTTGGTAGTCGCAACTTAGAAGAAACCCTTTTTAAAACAAATTTAGAGGCCGCCCAAGCCATTGCGCGACAACTCCGCTTACGGAATTTGGGCGGGATTATCATTTTAGATTTCATCGATATGGAGGAGCCAGAACATAAACGTCAAATCTTACGCACCTTGGAAAAGAGTTTAGAACAAGATCATACCAAAAGCTATATTAGTGAAATCTCCTCATTAGGCCTAGTGCAAATGACGCGCAAGCGCACCCGCGAAAGTTTGGAACATGTTTTATGTGAAACCTGTAGAACCTGCGGTGGGCGTGGCTCTATTAAAACAGCAGAAACCGTGTGTTATGAAATTTTCCGAGAAATTTTGCGCTTTGCTCGACAATTTGAAACGCAACGATTTTTAGTACTGGCTTCCCAAGAAGTGGTTGATATGATGTTAGATGAAGAATCTCACAGTGTCTTAGAATTGGAAGACTCTATTGACTGCTCCATCCGATTTCAAGTAGAAACCTCTTACTCGCAAGAACAATACGACATCATTCCAGTTTTCAGTGATCAACAGGAGTCCAAACTTTAGTTTGGCAACAGGAGCCCAAACTTTAGTTTGGCAGGAGTCCAAACGAAGGAGTCCAAACTTTAGTTTGGTAGAAGTCCAAACGTAAGGAGTCCAAACTAACGTTTGGAAGGAGTCCAAACGGAAGGAGTCGTCCAAACTAACGTTTGGCAGCTTTAGCTTTGGAAAGCCAGCTAAAGCTTCGGAAGAAAAGTAGATCAAATGCACTCGCTCTACCCGACGAAACGATTTCAGATATGCTGAAGAAAAGCGATAATCGAGAGTAGAACGAAAGAAGGCCGTCATCAAATTTGAAGTCACTCAAATGACAACATGGCCCCCAAAAGTTCTTCGGCATTTAGCCATAACAAATACGTGGTTATTGACACTGTCTAATTTCCATCCAAAGCTTCATGCTTTGGAAAGCCAGCTAAAGCTTTGCAATAAAAGTACACCAAATGTACTCGCTGTACCCGACGAAACGATTTCAGATATGCTGAAGAAAAGCGATTATCGAGAGTAGAACGAAAGAAGGCCGTCATCAAATTTGAAGTCACTCAAATGACAACATGGCCCTCAAAAGGTCTTCGATCCTTAGCCATAAAAAATACGAAATTTTCAGTGTTCAATGATCAGTGTTAAGTAATCACTGATAACTGCCCCTCTGTGTATTTTATAACGGATAAACTGATAACTAATCAACTGAACACTGATATACTGATAGTACAACGGATACGCGAAATAAACGGATTTTTTATCTGCTTCATTTTCGGATTGAAAGTCAATAAAAAGACGGTTTTTATAAACCAAACGGGTCAAATTTTATTTTCACCCGCATCTGTACATTCCGTATAAACTGATAACGGATCACGGATCACTGAAATAACGGATCACTGATAACGGATCACTGAAATAACTGATAACTGATAACTGATAACTGATAACTGATCACTGAAATATGTTTCGCTCTATTTTAAGTTTATTCCGTCTACTCTGGCGGCTATGGCTATGGCTATGGCTTTCTCTCTGTTTGTCAATCCTACTATTGGCACTCCTGTTTCCAAGGCTGCCAGACTATAAGCCTGAAATTGAACACTGGTTGAGCCAAGTTTTGGAGCAACCCATTGTTATAGGCAATCTCACCACCTACTGGGTGGATTGGATGCCGACAGTCGCGTTGCAAGAAGTGCGTTTGCTGGAGACTAACGCCGAGCAAAGCGTTGTCGAAATCGCTTATGCCGAAATAGTGTTCAATGTGTGGGCTTCCATTAAGCAAGCACAAGTCGTCACTAACAGCGTTGCTGTGACTGGCAGTCAATTCACGTTGGCGCGAAACCGCGAAGGTAATATCAAATTAGTCGGTTTACGGGAGAGCGATACCACCGATAATTCGTTTTTATTAGGCTGGCTGTTGCAACAACCGCATCTCTCCCTTCATGCCACAACACTGACATGGCTAGAACCTGAACCGCCACCGTTTTTCTTAGCCAACCTAAAACTCTCGGTGGAGCGGCAAAATAGCGGCCATAAAATCACCGGGCGAGTTAATTTACCTCAGCAAACCCTCCAAGGCGTACAAGCTAAGACGTTTTCGTTTGAAAGTTGGCTAGATATCCAGCAGTTGAGTGCTAAGGGACAATTTGCCTTTGAACAATTACAGTTTGTTTCTAAATCTCCCCTAGCAAACTTTTTTCAAACGGAACACACACCCTCTATCGAACAGAGTCAAGTTTCAGAATCCCCCCTAACCCAGCAATCGCTTTCTCAAAGCGGAAAACGGCAATCACTTAGCGGAGAATTTCATGCCCATCAACAAGCCAACGGTGCTTGGCAAATTGATATTAAACAACATTTGGCAAGTCCTAACCAAAAACCGTGGTTGACTCACCAAATGAAAGTACGATTCAAGCCCGTCATTCCGACTACAACATCTATGGGTAGCAGCACCAACGCCTCCGGCGGACAAATTGAGCTAAGCGGTTCTATCAAGGTTTTGCCTTTAGATCAGCTACTAAATAACTTGCCAGCGGAGATTATCAACAGTGCCAACCCAAAATTACCGGAAACTTTGGCGGCTATACAAGGAACGTTGCATGATATTCAGTGGGCGTACAGCCCTAACCATTGGCGGGTGCGTCTGAGCTTTGCGGATTTAACGACAGAACCGGTTGGACAATTACCCGGTATCAGTGGTTTGTCTGGACAAATTGATATTAAACCAAACAAGGGCACAGTCTATTTTCACAAAGCCGCTGTCACGCTCAACCTGCCTAACCTATATAGTCATCCACTTTCGTTGGCACAGTTAAAAGGCAATATCAATTGGCAACGCACTCAAAAACTTTTAAGGCTGACGACTAAAAAACTGCAAGCTGTTGATAACAATATGAAAGTGCAAGTGGTTGGCAGCATAGACATTCCTCTTACCGGCGGAACGCCTAACAGCCACCT
>NBMI01000217.1 GCA_002085445.1 Candidatus Parabeggiatoa sp. nov. 2 | reverse complement strand
ACAACAGTCGCCGCGGGTGACACTTGCACCATCAAAGTCACTTTTGCGCCACAAACTGAAGGTGCTAAAAATGCCACGCTGTCAATACCTTCTAATGATCCAGATACGGCCACCGCTACGGTGACATTAACGGGCAATGGTGTTGCAAACGATGTGGTAACGCCTACACCGGCACCTGCCCCATGCCAACTCTATGCAGTGAATGATCAAGGACTTAATAACTCGCAATTCTTCACCATTAGCCTAGACGGTGCTTTTAGCACCAGCAAATTAGGCCCACTGTACAAAGGTTGCGATATTGAAGCTTTCGCCATTTGTCCCAAAAACAACAAGATATATGCCGCCTCTGGTGATAATGTCGCCAACAATCCAGATTCCGTTTGCAGCGATCATCAGGGAAACGGGAGGAAAGGGCACCTCTATCGGGTGGATGGCAAAACCGGTGAACTCGTCTCAATTGGCGACACTGGCTTCAATGAAATTGAAGACCTTGCATTTAGTGCCGATTGCAAGACTTTGTGGGCTTGGGCAAAAGGCGACGGCCTGATTACGATTGACACCACAACTGGCAAAGGTACTTTGGATACACCCGCGCCTAAGATGCCGATAGAAGGCCTTGCTTATAATAATGACAATACCGTACTTTACGGTGCAGCCCAAACCGACCTCTGGAAATATGATCCGGTGGCGAAGACTTTGAAACTGGCTTGCACCAACCTGCCCGGCGAAACGGAGGCCTTAGAAATGATGCCTGATGGCAATTTGCTGCTTGGCACACATCGGGATAAGACATTGAGTTTGCATCTCTTTAACCCTAACACTTGCCAAGTCATTATAGGCGCAGATATTCCTACCAGCCAGTTCGATGATGTAGAAGGAATTGCGTGGCCTATTAAGGCATGTACAAAATAAAAGCGGTAACATGAACTCGACGACCTCCGAGGTTTTAAAAACCTCGGAGGTTTTTTTGTTTGTAGTAGGCGATTTATCGCCTTTTTAGTGGCTAAAGCCACTACTACAAACGATAAGTGGCTAAAGCCACTACTACAAACGGTGGCTAAAGCCGCTACTGCGAACAAACGGCCACATGTTTCGCCATTAATTGCAGATTTTTCGAGCCACGAAATACATTCACTTCGAGCCTATAAGCTAATTGTACGCGGTTGACATCTGGCGGCCAATCGGTGTCTACCGTGTTAAACGCGATTACGTCGATTGGTTGTTCGCCGTCTAGGGGGCGTACCTGCATTTTCAGGTGTTTTTCTTTTAAAATACGACGCTTAAGTACTTCAAATTCGCCATCAAAAATAGGTTCAGGAAAACCCTGTCCCCAAGGCGTAATAGTTCTTAATTGTTCCGCGAGTTCCAAGTTAAAGTCATTTCCCGATAACGCGCCATCAGTCAAAATAGTGCCATGTAATTCGTCGGCCGACAAATGTTTCCGAACTTCTTTATCAAAGGCTTGTTGAAAGGCTTTAAATTGTGAACGTTGTATCGTTAATCCGGCCGCCATGGCATGTCCGCCAAACTGGCTAATCATGCCTGGGTTTTGAGTCGCTATCGTATCGATAACATCGCGGATATGAACACCCGCAACAGAGCGTCCAGAGCCTCTGATTTTGTCATCTTTATCATGGGTAAAAATAATCACCGGGCGATGCAAGCGATCCTTGACACGGGCTGCAAGAATGCCCACCACGCCTTTGTGCCATTTTTCCTCGAATAAACAAATACCTATGGGCAATTGCTCAACATCGCCTAGCGAGTCAAGCATGTCTGAGGCCTCTTGCTGCATCTTCACTTCCTCAAAGCGACGCTCTTGATTGAACGTTTGAAGCAGTTCTGCATGTTGTCTGGCACTGTAGTCATCTTCGCTCAACAAGCAAGCAATGCCATAAGACATATCATCCATGCGCCCCGCCGCATTCAAGCGCGGCCCTAAATAAAAGGCCAAATCGCTGGCGACTAAATTAGTCTGATTACGTCCCGCCGCTTGTATCAAGGCACGGATACCGGGACAACAGTAATCCGCCCGTATTCGCCGCAATCCTTGTTCAACCAAAATGCGGTTGTTGTAATCCAACGCCACAACATCCGCCACCGTGCCCAAAGCGACCAAGTCTAGGAAATTAGCAAGATTAAGTTCAGGAATACCTTTATCGCTAAACCAACCACTGTCACGCAAACGCGCCCGTAACGCCATCATCACATAAAAAATCACGCCCACGCCACAGATATTTTTGCTGGGAAAATTGTCGCCCTCTTGCTTAGGGTTGATAATGGCATCAGCTTTGGGCAATTCTTTGCCCTGTACATGGTGATCTGTTACCAACACACGCATCCCGTGTTTTTTAGCAGCCTCTACGCCTTCGACACTAGAAATGCCATTATCCACAGTAATCAACAAATCAGAGCCTGAGCCGGGCGGTGTGTCAACCAAAAATGACTCTTTCAGCGCCAGTTCAACAATTTCAGGCGTTAAGCCATAACCATGTTTTTCTCGATTAGGCACCAAAAATCCCACCTTTTGGGCCCCCATTTGCCGCAATGCATTGATGGCAGTAGCACAACTGGTTGCGCCGTCGGCATCAAAATCGGCCACAATGAGAATACGAGATTGTTTAGTTAAACAATCATATAATAAATCAACAGCGTCATCTATGCCGAGCAACAAAGAATAGGGAAGTATATTCTGTAGCCCATAATCCAATTCGTCAACAGAGTTGACATCACGGGCTGTCAGTACCCGTTTTACGATGGGGTGGAGCGTATCAGGGAGAGTAATGTTGTCAGGCAGGGAACGACGTTTAATATTATCCATCATTTTCAGTTATCAATGATCAGTCGTCAGGAGTCCAAACTTTAGTTTGGCAGTCGTCCAATCTTTGCTCCCGTTTTTTGAAGCAAAAACAGGTGTGTCCCACTTGTCCAAGTAGCAAGTTTTTATCGATAGGGCCTTCAATCAAATCAATTCGCCAACCTGGCCCTCAAAAAAAACGCTTTGGATTTTCATTTTTCATTTTTCATTTATCAACTGCCTCTATTGGCTTGAGTTCAAACCCACATGACTAATTTGCCAATACAAAAAAGGTGTCTTAATCGCCGGCGTTGGCAGGCTCAAACAAACCTTTCGGAGGTTTGTTGCGGCAATCGCTTTTTTTTAGCCAGGCCTAATCCATCCAAAACCAGAGACGCGCATGAAATTTGGATATTTGTTAGTGTCTCAATCGCTTTTTTTTTTAGCCATGTTCAAACCAAACCTTTCCAACTTGATGGCTCTGTGTCTCAATCGCTTAGCCAAGCCAGGCAGAATCCATCCAAAAGCAGAAACGCGCATGAAATTTGGATATTTGTTAGAGTCTCAATCGCTTTTTTTTAGCCATGTTCAAACCAAACCTTTCCAACTTGATGGCTCTGTGTCTCAATCGCTTTTTTTTAGCCAGCGTAGTCTGTTCAAACCGAACATTTCCAAGTTGATGGCTCTGTGTCTCAATCGCTTTTTTTAGCCTCAAACCAAACCTTTCCAACTTGATGGCTCTGTGTCTCAATCGCTTTTTTTAGCCAAGCCAAGCCTAATCCATCCAAAAGCAGAGACGCGCATGAAGTCTAATGAAAAATGAAAAATGAAAAATGAAAAAAATTCATCTGGACTTAAGTACAAGTTTTGTTTTGAGTCTGGAATATGTAACATTACAAGCACCATAACTTATGAAAAATGAAAACTGATTATACCTGAAATTTAATGATTAGTTGCCCCTTTGTCAATTTAACGGAATTTTCGTTAAGTTCCGTATAACTAGACTTTGCACCACTCGATGCCAAAGTTTTTCAGAGCAAAAACGGATTCCGATATCACAAATTGCGCTTTTGTCATTTATACTTGAGGAGAAATCTTGTTTTCATGGCTGAGAACGAGAACGATCACAGAAAATAACGGATTTTTAGTTAAGTTCCGTATATACTCAGCGTTGGAACAAATTTCACTTTTCTAATAAGGCAGGTGGGCAAGACTTTGCCCACCCTACAGATCACAGAACACTGAAAACGATAATGGGCGTTTGTAACGTGTTGCCGTTTTTATCCGTTGTCGTGAGTGTCGCATTACCCGATTTGAGTGCTTTAAGGTAACAACTGACACCGTTGCCATCACTAGACACGGCCGAAGTGCTTTGCACAAAGCCAAGAGGACTGATATTGCAGTTTGAACGAATCGCACTCAATGTCGTCTCAGAATCCACGATTAATTCCAACTCTTCACCTACCAACATCGCTAAGGTGGCGGGCGAAGCCAGTAAACGTGAAGGATTGATGTTGTTGCTTAAAACGGTGGTGGCAAAGACAAGGTTTGATTGTTGAGTTTTAAGCAGATTGCTTAAATCGGCCCCGGCTTCGTTATAGATAGCGTAAAAATTATAAGTGCCGCCAATCCCAGCAGGTACGTCAAAATATAAGAGATGATATCTCACCTCGGTATCCACTAATTCGCTGCTGGGTATGCCACGCCTATAAGGTTGTGGTTTCAGGCTAAACGGTTGCAGCGGAAATTCGCTCATATAATAAAATGTCCTGTCTGGCGACTCAACGGCAACCCATAAATCAACCCACGGAGAACGAAGGGCGGTTTGTAGATGTTCTACCAAATCCAGCGTGACAAATTCGCCTACATTGTAAAAAGGTTTAAGCCCAACAAATTCTAATTCTGCTTTTTGGGTGAGTGGCACAAGATTAAAAGTGGCTGTCACCGTTTGCGCTTGATTCATAATAACTGGGCAAGATGCCGTGCCTGAGCAAGCGCCACTCCAACCGGCAAAGGTAGAATCGGCGGCGGGCGTTGCGATTAATACCACTTCCGTGTTTTCAACATATTGCCTGATACAAGTCGCGCCGCAATCAATGCCCTCGCTGGTGACGGTGCCCGTGCCGGTGCCATTTTTGTTGACTGTCAGCGCATACTCATTGACGGTGGGCACTAAATTAAAAGTTGCCGTGACGTTTTGAGCCTCAGTCATGCTGACTTGGCAAGCGCCAGTGCCTGAGCAAGCCCCATTCCAACCGGCAAAGGTAGAATCGGCCGCCGGTGTCGCGGTTAATGTCACGGCCGTGTTTTCAGCAGATTCCACCGCGCAGTTACTGCCACAATCAATGCCTTCGCCAGTGACAGTGCCAGCGCCCCTACCTTCTTTGCTCACGGTGAGTGTATAAACGGTGGACAACAGACTGAAGCTTGCCGTCACTTCTTGATCTTGAGTCATAGCGATTTGGCAAATATCCGTGCCTGAACAAGCGCCACTCCATTCAACAAAAGTCGAATTGGCGGCGGGAATCGCTGTCAACGACACTTCCGTGTTTTCAGTATATTGTTCGCTGCAATCCTCGCCACAATCAACGCCTTCGCCGGTAACGCTCCCCGTACCGCCGCTGCCAGCTAGGTTCACGGTTAATTCATAAATGAGTATTAAATTAAAGCTTGCTGTGACGTTTTGAGCTTGAGTCATACTCACTTGGCAAGTCGTTTCCGTGCCGGAACAAGCGCCACTCCAACCGGCAAAGCTAGAATCGGCGGCTGGTGTCGCGGTTAATGTCACTTCCGTGTTTTCATCATACTCCTCATTGCAGTCGTTACCACAACCTTCTCCGGTGACGCTACCGCTACCGTTACCCTCTTTACTGATTGTCAGCGCATATTTGACACAAGGCGGATATTGGTCATCGTCAGAACAGAAGGGATAATTTTTAACGGCATTTTCAAAACGAGAATAATCGGCGTTTTTATCTCGGCACAGTTGATTACCCCCGAGGCCGAGCGTCTGTAAGTTATTGAGTTTACTTAAATCTGGAATAGGGCCGGTGAGTTGGTTTTGACTGATATCAAGCTGCTTTAAATGGGTTAATCCACTTAAATCAGGGATTTGCCCACACAAATTATTTTTATGAAATGACACCTGTTCCAACTGGGTAAGGGCACTTAAATTGGGAATTTTGCCCGTGAGTTTATTGTTCCTGAGATTCAGTTCTTTTAAAGTCGTCAGTGAACTTAAATCAGGCAATTCGCCGCTAAGATTATTTTGAATGAGATTCAGCGCCACGACGTTGCCATCATCGCTACTCTCAACAAAATCGCGTGGTTCGTTGCTGGTGGTATTCCAGCTTTTCCACCAGTTAGGCCCGTCAGTGTTTTGGTAAATTGCCAACAAAGTTTCGCACTGCTCTACCGGCATCAATGACACACGCTGACAATTTTCGCCATTAGTGTCGCACTGTGTCGCGTTACAATCTGTTTCGGCCGACACGCTGGGTATGATGCCTACAGTCAAAACGATTCCGATAAGCCAGACACTGATAGCCAAACTCTGGTGTGTCGTAGGCAAGTTCTTCATAAAAAAGTTAATTAAATTCATATATTTATCTAAAAAAGCGTCCATAATGGATTCTCCTATAATCAATCTACGGACTTTCCGTTTGTAGTAGTTGCTTTAGCGACTCGGTAGGCGATAAATCGCCTACTATACTCAACATGACCATAATTTGGATTTCCTGGGGCGCTGCCCCAGGCTTTATTAATGTCGCCCCGTTGGGGCTCAAAGCCAAGGGCGTTGCCCCTGGCTTTATTAATGTCGCCCCGTTGGGGCTTGCTTAAGTTATTTTGGTTTCTCTTCGCTGTACTTTTGCCTGAAAATTTGTTCCCTTCTTGAGTATACAAACTCAGGCCGTTTGTAGTGGTTGCTTTCGCTACTAACGTGAGTTCGACTTTTCAATAAGTTATATCAATTCTATTTAATATAAATCAGTTTACTGTAATTAATTGATTTATAATACCTTTGTTAATATAAGCCCTATTTTTTATACGTTAATAACCCAAGATTTGTGGGCCATATGCACCGAACGAATCAGTACAACTAATGGGTTTTGTTTTTAACTGATTGAGAGTCAAGTCATTATAACTAAGATAAGAACATAACACGCACCTGCTGCAAATCTTCCAACGTATCAACAGAAATAGGAGAATGGGAAGTTACAAAGGTAAAAATGTTCTTACCCGCTTGCAGAAAACGCAATTGCTCCAACTTTTCGGCCTCTTCTAAAGGACTTTTGGGGAATGAATGATACTCTTCAAGCACTTGTCGCCGATAACCATAAATACCAACATGCCCCCAATAACAGGCCGATTTGGGCCAATTGGCTCTGTTTTCATCTCGAACATACGGAATCGGGCTACGAGAAAAGTAGAGTGCGTAGCCGTCATGTCGCCGAATGACTTTCACAAGGTTAGAATCAAAGATTTTGTCGTCTTCGAGAGGATAAACCGGTGTGACAATGTCGGGAACGGCATGATTTTGTTCAAATACTTCAATCAGTTGGTTTATCAACGCCGGCTCGATAAGCGGCTGATCGGCTTGTACATTGATGATAACGTCACTATCTAACTTATCCAAAATAGCAACAATGCGTTCTGTTCCTGAAGCACAACTTGAGTCTGTCATCCAGACTTTGCCGCCCCAACCTTGCACAACTTCTGCGACTTCTTCAGCATCGGTAGCAATATGCACTTCACTCGCTTTTGAAGCTTGTAAACAGCGGTTGTAAACATGCCAAAGCATAGGATGTTCACCGATGACAGCAAGTACTTTAGCCGATAAACGAGAAGAAGCGAGGCGAGCGGGAATAACAATGATAGCTTTTAAATGACTCATCGTTTTATGGCGAATGGATAATGGGCTTACCAGCTATCAATGCGAATTAAAAATGAAAACTGAAAAATGAAGAATGAACAAAGATGTCATTTCTGTCATTTCTGTCATTTCGTTTCGATTTCGACGATAGGATAAATAGTGAGAAAGCTTGATAAATAGTGATAAATAGTGATAAATAGTGATAAACCTTGATAAACCTTATCAAATCACTTCTCTTAAAGACGTTTTTATGATTCAATTCAACCCTTAATTCGCATGCTCAGTTTTTTATAACTCATTGAATGAATATAAAGTACAACGAAACTTCGTTCCACTGCGTTTGGCGTTCGCTAAACGCAAGTTTCGTTTAGTAGCAATATTCGGCACTGGGGCAATTCGGCACTGGGGCCCTTGAATGGGAACTGAAATAAAATCAATCTGTTACAATCAGGCCGGCAAAAGTTCGTGCGTCATTGATTATCGATGCGAATTAAGGGTTAAATTGAATCTTATAAATTAAAATTCTTCAACACAGAGACACGGAGTTACACTCTGTGGACTCCGTGTTGAAAATCAAATCATGGCCCACAAAATAAACGCAAAAGACGCAAAAGACGCAAAAGACAAGCAGCACCCCAGTGCCCGTAATTCGTTTATCCGCGTAATTCGTTGTACTAGACAAACTGATAGGTGGTAAGGGGTAAGGGGCAATGGGTAATGGCGAATGTATGTCGATTACATAGACTAATTACCAATGAGCAATTACCGATGACCAATGAATCAATGACCACTTTCCAAATTTAATCCAACCACCCCCATAAGAATCAGAATGATAGAGAATATTTTTAGCACGGTGGTGGGTTCTTGAAACCACACCATCCCAATAATAGCGATTAACGCCGTGCCTAACCCTGACCAAATGGCGTAAGCCACGCTGATATCGATTTTCTTGAGTGCTAACGCCATGAGGCTGAGGCCTAACCCGTAAAAAATAAACATTGCTATCACCGGCCCCAGTTTGGTAAATCCGTCTGATAATTTCATAGAAAGGGTGCCAGACACTTCCAAAACGATAGCGATGAAAAGAATAATCCAACTGATTGTCATTAAATAATCATCCACTATTCTTCTCCTTCTTCTTCTTCTTCTCCGGCACCGAATTCTTCCAAAAGCCTATCCAAACTAACCAATTGTTCGTTTCTTCTCAGACGAATCAACTTGACACCTTGGGTATTGCGGCTAACAACAGAAATACCACTGACAGGAGTGCGTACCAGTGTGCCGCGATTACTAATCAGTACAATATCATCATCGTCTTCAACTTGCACCGCGCCGATAACTTCGCCATTACGCTCAGAAGTTTTGATGGCTATTACGCCTTTACCACCCCGGTTTTTCGCCGGATAATCATCAACAGGAGTGCGTTTGCCGAAGCCGTTAACAGTGGCGGTTAGCACAGTGCCCTCCGTGTGCGTGATAATGAGCGAAATCACTTTATCGTCAGGCGCTAATGTGATGCCACGCACACCGCGAGCCGTGCGCCCTACCCTACGAATTCTTTCTTCCGAAAAGCGCACAGCTTTGCCCATTTTGCTAAATAGCATGACATCGCGTTCCCCATCGGTAATATCGACACCGATTAATTGATCATCTTCATCCAAACCGACGGCAATAATCCCGTTAGAACGAGGGCGGGAAAATTCGATTAACGCCGTTTTTTTCACAATGCCTTTGGCGGTTGCCATGAAAACAAATTCGTCGTCGGTAAATTCACGTACTGGTAATACCGCATTAATTCGCTCATTTTCGCCCAACGGCAACAAATTCACAATCGGTTTACCGCGTGAAACACGGCTGGCTTGCGGCAATTGGTAGACTTTCAACCAATAAACCCTGCCAAAACTGCTAAAGCATAAAATGGTATCGTGGGTGCTAGCGACAAAGAGCTTGTCGATGAAATCTGCCTCTTTCATTTGCGTAGCAGACTTGCCCTTGCCACCGCGCTTTTGGGCGGAATAACTGCTCACCGTCTGCGCTTTGACGTAGCCTTCATGGGACAACGTGACGAGAACATCTTCTTCGGTGATTAAATCTTCTACGCTGAGATCGACACCTTTAAAAACAATTTCAGTGCGCCGCTCATCGCCATATTCGTCACGCACTACCAACAATTCGGCGCGTATAACTTCCATCAGGCGAGAAGTAGAGTTAAGAATCTCTAACAATTCATTAATGCGATCCAACAAGACTTGAAATTCTTCTCGAATTTTGTCTTGTTCTAAGCCCGTCAAACGGTGCAAACGTAATTCTAAAATCGCTTGCACTTGTGCATCAGACAAACCATAGCCCGTCTTATTCAAGCCCAATTCAGCAGAAAGTCCTTCGGGGCGCAATGCTTGGGCATCCGCTCCTTTCAACATAATTTTTACGATGCCTGGTTTCCAAGCTTTGGCTGATAATTTCTGCCGCGCCTCTTGCGGATTTTTAGCCGCTTTAATCAGCACAATCATCTTATCAATATTGCTTAACGCCACCGCCAAGCCTTCTAAAATATGCGCCCTTTCTCTGGCTTTGCGTAATTCAAACACGGTGCGCCGCGTCACCACTTCGCGCCGGTGGCGAATAAACAATTCAATCAATTGCTTAATATTGAGTAGGCGGGGTTGCCCGTCTACCAGCGCCACCACGTTAATACCAAACACGGTTTGCATTTGTGTGTGCTGAAAAAGATTGTTCAGCACGACATCGGCATTTTCTCCGCGCCGCAATTCAATAACGACGCGAATACCGTCTTTATCGGATTCATCACGTAACGCGCTGATACCTTCTATTTTTTTATCTTTGACGAGTTCGGCAATTTTTTCAACTAACTTGGCTTTATTAACCTGATAGGGTAACTCGGTGGCGATAATTTTTTGTTTGCCGTTGTCTTGTTCCTCAATCTCAGTACGAGCGCGGAGATAAACACGCCCGCGCCCGGTGCTATAACCGTCTAAAATACCTGCTGCACCATTGATAATGCCGGCGGTGGGAAAATCGGGGCCGGGCAAATATTCCATCAATCCCTCAATGGTTAAATCGGGATCATCAATCAACGCGACACAGGCTTCAATTACTTCGCGCAGATTATGAGGCGGAATATTGGTTGCCATGCCGACGGCAATGCCGCTGGAACCATTGATAAGTAAATTAGGAATGCGAGCTGGAAAAACGGTGGGCTCTATTTCAGATTCATCATAGTTAGGCACAAAATCGACGGTTTCCTTGTCAATATCCGTCAGTAATTCGTGAGTAATTTTTGCCATGCGGACTTCTGTGTAGCGCATACTCGCTGGATTATCCGCATCTATTGAACCAAAATTTCCCTGCCCATCAACTAACATATAACGCAAGGAAAACGGTTGCGCCATACGCACGATAGTATCATACACGGCAGCGTCACCGTGAGGGTGGAAACGCCCAAGCACTTCACCCACAATTCTTGCGGATTTTTTATAGGGCTTATTCCACGCATTACCTAGTCCGTGCATAGCATACAATGAACGCCGATGCACGGGTTTAAGCCCATCACGTACATCCGGCAACGCCCTACCCACAATCACGCTCATGGCGTAATTGAGATAAGACTGTTTCATCTCGTCTTCGATATTAACTGTCTGGATTTCTTTGGCAAATTGAACCATTTAATTTTATATATCCTTAGCTTGATCGTAAAATTAGCAGTGTGCTGAAAAAGGGCGTTATTATATCACAGAAAGGCGCGTTCTCTTTTCCTTCGTTCATTCTTCACTCACCAGCCCTAGTGCCTTTTCAACCGCTTCAATACGAGCTTGACAGCTTTTATAAGCTTTGGTAGCCTCGCCTACCATGGCAACCAATTGGTCAATATCTGGTTCGTCAGTATCACGCATTTTTTGTGTAATTTGTTTGAGCTTTTGGTAGTTTTTTCGGTAGGAATCTGTTTTTTGTGACATAATTTGATATTATCCTTTTTAACCCCGCTTTTTTAACGGTTTTTTTTAACGGTTTTTTTAACGGGAGTCCAAACCTTTAGGTTTGGCAACTCCGATTTTGTAACGTTTGGAATCAAAACAGTTTTTGGGAGTCCAAACCTTTAAGTTTGGCAACGAAGAAGCAACGAAGAAGCTAAAGCTTTTATCCTTTTTAAGCCCGTTTTTTTAACGGTTTTACTGGAGTCCAAACCTTTAGGTTTGGCAAGTGTCGGACGAAATTCCTAAATCTTGCAAGCCACGCGCCCGTCTTTAAATTCAATAACTAACGACTTTTCTTGTTGTGCCGCAGCGAAGCTGGTAATCACCTTATTCTGGCGATTTCTGACAATGGCATAGCCGCGATTTAGAATCATTTTTGGATCACCCAACAAAACTTGTTCCATCAAAAACTTAGTCTGATGACGAGCCTGATTCAGTTGGTTTTGACTGGCATTTTTAACTTCCTGCATTAGAGTAGCGATTTTTTTGCGCTGTTCTCCTAAAAGCCTAACAGACTGTTCTCGAATTTGCGCGTTCAATCGTTCATTGTCCGCCTTGGCGGAATGCAAGATTTCTGCCGCTAACTGCACAACGGTTTGCCAATCTTGCTTAGCATTTCGCGCATTTTGAATAATGGTGTTAGCAATGTGGCTAATGACTAAACTGGGCGTATGACAGGCATGATTAGCGACTTCGTCTAGTAATATTTTATCCCGTTCGTGTCCAATCCCGACTATCACCGGCAATTGCGCTGTGCAAACGGCTTTAGCGATTTCATATTCATTTAATTGAAAAAGGTCAGCTTTTGGGCCGCCACCGCGAATCATAACAACAGCATCAAATTGCTCAGTTTGATGATCTTGATTGACTAAATCGAACGCGGCTGGGACTTCAATAAGAGTATTTTTGCCTTGAAAACTGGCCCGATAGTACTGAAATTCACACAGTAGGGCGGCCTCTAATTTTTCCGCTTGACTTTTAAAATCGCCTAATCCGGCCGCTTGTGGCGGCGCAATCACGGCCACTTTGCAGAAGTCGGTTGCTGTTGCAACTTGTTGATTTTTATTATAAAGGCCCGCTTTTTTCAGCCGCTCTCTAATGCGATTTAATTTGGCTTCCATTTCCCCCAAAGTGAAATTAGGGTCAATATCTAAGACATCAAGCGAAAAGCCATAGCGCGGATGAAACTCAACACGCACCTGCAATAACACTTTAAGGCCGGCTTTAAAAGACATCCCGGTGGCATCGAAAAAACGCTCAAGCAAGGCATCCGCCCGATGATTCCAAAGCGTAGCACGGGCTTTTGCCACTTCATTGCCATCGCTATCATAATCAGACAGTTCCATGTAAACATGCAGATTTTCTGACACATTCACAACTTCAGCGCGTACCCAATAACGGTCGTTATATCGCGCCGCAATGGTTTGTTGAACACTCAACAATAAGTCATTCAGCGTAAGGCTGTCTTCGTCAGGATTTTCCGTTGTCGCAGCAACTGTTTTGGGCAACCATTTAGTAAACGGCTCAATTTCAAGGTCTACAGGAATAAACCACTTTTTTTTGGCCCAATCAAATTTAGCCCCAAGCTGTTTGGCTTCGTCCTTTTCAGAAAAAGGACAATCTAAAAATATTGGCTCTTCACTAATCATATTTAGTCGTTAGTAGTCGTTAGTAGTCGTTAGTAGTAGGCGATTTATCGCCTCACGCGCACTGAACTCAAGATTTTTCAGGCCATAAAATCTTTCAAATTAGGTTATGGCCCTCTGTCGCGCTTCATTGTTATACTTTTTGTAGGTGTTTTATTGCTTAACTTAATGGCATTGATTCCGAGAAGGGTGTGTTTTATTTATTCGTTTGTCATTCCTTATCACTGAACACTGATAACTGATAACTGATAACGGATAACTGAAAACTGAAAACGGATAACTGAAAACTGAAAACGGATAACTGATAACTGAAAACTGATAACTGATAACTGAACACTGATCACTGAAAAAAGGACACACTCATGCACTACAAAGACTTACGCGATTTTATTGCACAACTTGAACAATTAGGCGAGCTCAAGCGCATTCCGCTTGAAATTGATCCCTATTTAGAAATGACCGAAATCTGTGATCGCACTTTGCGAGCCGAAGGCCCGGCCCTATTATTTGAAAATCCCAAAGGGCACAGTATTCCCGTCTTAGCGAATTTATTTGGGACACCAAAACGAGTTGCTCTTGGTATGGGGCAAGAATCGGTGACGGCCTTGCGCGAAGTAGGCCAATTGCTGGCTTCTCTAAAAGAACCCGAACCGCCTAAAGGCTTTAAAGACGCTTTGGACAAGTTGCCGCTCTTTAAACAAGTCTTAAATATGCCGCCCAAAGTGCTTAGCAAAGCGCCCTGTCAAGAAAAGGTTTTGGTGGGCAGCGAAGTCGATTTATCTCGCTTGCCCATTCAAACTTGTTGGCCTGAAGATGCCGGCCCGTTGATTACATGGGGCTTAGTCGTCACACAAGGGCCACATAAGTCCAGACATAATTTAGGCATATATCGTCAGCAAGTCATTGATAAAAATAAAGTTATTATGCGTTGGCTGGCCCATCGGGGCGGCGCGTTAGACTTTCAAGAATGGCAACAAGTTCACCCGGGTGAACCGTTTCCGATAGCGGTGGCACTCGGCACTGATCCGGCCACGATTTTGGGAGCGGTGACACCAGTGCCGGATACGTTGTCGGAATATGCCTTTGCTGGCTTACTGCGCGGTAGTCGCACCGAAGTCACGCGCTGTTTGACGCATAACTTACAAGTGCCAGCGAGTGCCGAAATTGTCCTTGAAGGCTTTATTTATCCTGACGAAACCGCGCCCGAAGGGCCGTTTGGTGATCATACCGGCTATTATAATGAAGTTGAGGCCTTTCCCGTTTTTACGATAGAACGATGAAGTCTTTGTGCCCATTTTACAAAAACAGTTCCCCGAAATCGTTGATTTTTATTTACCGCCCGAAGGGTGTTCCTATCGGATGGCAATAGTCAGTATTAATAAACAATATCCCGGCCATGCTAAGCGCGTGATGTTTGGTGTTTGGTCATTTTTACGCCAATTTATGTACACAAAATTTGTGATAATCACGGATGCCGATGTGAATGTGCGTGACTGGAAAGATGTTATATGGGCAATGACAACACGCATGGATCCAGCCCGTGATACGACTATTATTGACAATACGCCAATTGATTATTTAGATTTTGCCTCACCAGTGTCTGGTTTGGGAGGTAAAATTGGTTTTGATGCCACTAATAAGTGGCGCGGCGAAACGCAACGTGAGTGGGGCAAACCCATTCGCATGACGGCGGCGGTTAAGGAAAAAATTGACGGAATTTGGGAGGAGTTGGGGATTTTGTGATTATGTCTGATAGTACAACTAATTACGCGGATAAACGAATTAGGGGAAACGTAGTACAACATTTATAAAAGGCCCAGTTCAACCAGAAGTGTTAGTAGTAGGCGATTTATCGTTAGTAGTAGGCGATTTATCGCCTTTTTGGCGTAGCTCGTACAAACTAAAGTTTGTACTCCTGAGCCTCTCGCATTCTAAAATTTCCTAATAAAAGGAGTCATTTATGAAAATCGCCTTAACAAACACTCCACCCGACAAAGGTGAAGACATCGCCAAAACCCTAGTAGAAGAACACCTCGTGGCTTGTGTCAATTTCTATCCCATTCAGAGCGTTTACTTCTGGAAGGGAGAAGCGTGTATGGATAAAGAAATAACACTGATGATGAAAGTAGCGGCAGATGGTGTAGAAGCCCTTAAAAAGCGACTACTAGAACTCCATCCTTATGAGTTGCCTGAGTTCGTCGTGCTTGAAGTTGACACGCAAGCTTCGCTGGAAGAATACGTTAAATGGGTTCGTCACGAAACGAAATAGGTACAAAGAAGAGCAGCAGATACTATCCCTTGAAGGGACAGTATACTAATGAAAAATGAATAATGAATAATGAAAAATGAATAATTAATCAATGATAAGTCTATAATTTTGCAATTAATTTTATGCGCAATTAGTTGTACTACGTGACTGCTAATTCGTTTATCCGCGCAATTAGTTGTACTACGTTAGCGTAAAGGAATTAAATAATATGATAAAGCGTGATCCGGCGGAGAAATCATATTTTTTTGAAAAATCGGATTTCTTTTGGCCGAAGTGGAGGAATAGCGGGTAAATAGCGGGTAAATTGCGGGGAGGGTGTCTGGTTATAAACTGTTGCTAGGATATATTATGGGTTGATTATACATAATTGTTCTAAATTATTTAGTTATAACAATAGGTTAGTGATTCTAAAATCATCACTAGCAAAAATTATAACCCCCGTAAATTTTCTAACAATCGCCTGTTTTATCTTAGTAAAATAACGCTATATTATCGATAATAAAAAGAATACAGTATTTTTACTAAAAAAGTGCGAAAATACGCCGTGAACGACCGTCTGAAAAGCCGCGTATTTTGGTATTAACCCTAATTAAATTATGTGATTGTATTATAACGACTACGAGTTTAAATAATAGAATAGGCACTATTCTTAAAAAAAATCTTATTTAACGTTTATAAAACAGTCACTTATATTTTAATCGCACACAGAAAAAATGTCAGACAGCTTGTCTCTATTGGAACTGATACCACCCAAAAATTTCTCTTAATATTATCGTGAGTATTGCCTATTAATAGCTACCGTCTATGATTATGAATAATCATCAAGTTTAATAGACTGATAGGTAGTGGTACTGTGCCGTTTATAGTTTTAGCTTTACCACAAAAAAATGGGCGCAAAACATCGAAGATTAAAGTAGGCGCTTCCTTGACAATTCATTTTTACAAAAAAAGTGTAGGGGATAACTTACTGTTTGGCAGGAGTCCAAACTTTAGTTTGGCAGGACTCAAGTTTGGCAAGCGCCCAAACTTTAATTTGGCAACGCCAGAGAATGTTTGGCAATGCCAAGTTAAAGCGGTTACTCGTCAATAGAACATTGACAGAGTACTAACGTCAGTTCGACTTTTTTTTTAAAATATCCGATTTCTTAAAGAAATCGGATATTTGCGAACAGAATAGACTGAAATAAACCAGTCAAGCCTATTGGTTTTTTTTTAACGGATTTATTTTAAACCCATTAAAAAGAAATAAGCGTGTTCGCCCGGTGTTCCTCTGGAAAAGGGATTTAGGGGTGTATTTTGTCTATCACAGGATGATTTACCGCAGGTTAAGGGCTTTGCACGTGGGATTGCCCCTACAAACCGTTATGTAATGTAGGGGCAATCCTTTATGGTTGCCCTCACCCAAAAGCGGTACGATATGGCATTGGTTCATTAACTGGGGTATTGAGAAAACTCCATATATTAAGAAAGGAGGGTAACATAGTGTTATTCAAATCATCGTTTAAAAATCAACTCAAGACGCTCACCAAACAGAGTTTATTACCGCTTATACTGGCGACATCCGCTGCCACTGCTGCCACTGCTGCCACTCCTGCCACTCCTGCCACTCCGAATGAGATTTGCAATGGTTTGGCGGAGGCTCATGCCCAGTACAGTAGTGGGTCTTCTCTAAAGGTGGCGGTTGAGAGGTCTCTCGACCCAGCGTTTATACCAAACCTTAGGCTTGGAAACGGAACCATCGTGGATGTTTGCAATTATTACTTGAGGACGCCACCGGAGGGTATACCGTTCACTCTCTTTGAATGTACAGTCCCATACTCGTATGCCGTCAACCCGAAAAGCGAGTCTGCGCAAAATAAGTTAGCGGAGATCAACAAAAAAGTCTACGAGGGAAAACCCTGCGAGTGCCAGAAGAGATAGATTTGAGTCCAAAGCTTTGGACTCCAAGCAGCGACTTAACATTTGTAGTAGTAACGTTTGTAGTAGTAACGTTTGTAGTAGTAACGTTTGTAGTAGTAACGTTTGTAGTAGTAACGTTTGTAGTAGTAACGTTTGTAGTAGTCGCTTTAGCGACTTAATGTTTGTAGTAGTCGTCATTATTTATTCAGTGAAGTTCCACACTTTTTTGACGATTAAACCCTTAACATTAATACTAGGACTTACGCATTGACATTGTATTAACGATTAATATCAATGAGTTATGAATATTCGACCCGTGGCTAAATTGATGAAAATTGCCCAAAAAAACTGACCCTAAATTTGTAATTCCTTGTATTTAAAATGACTCATAAATATTTTCATCTGTCAATGCGTAAGTCCTAAATACGTTAATAACCGGAAAATTGTGGGCCATAGACTGTTAGAGCCAAGTTTTGCTTGTTGTTGTTTTTTTAACTGATTGATTTAAAAGTCATTTAAAATAACGAGTTATATAATTAATAATTCTATAACTCACTGAGCGAACTCACGTTATTAATTATTTAATCAAGAAATCAGATTTTTTTGAAAAATAGGATTTCTAAAGAATTCAGTGCCGCCATCCCATTTTAAATGGCTATCGCGTCCTCGTGAGGAATTCGGGCTTTGGGCGGCCATGCGCCAGCCAAACCGCTTTTGCCAAAGTGTCTACATTAAGCAGGAATCAGGAGTCCAAACTTTAGTTTGGCAGTCAACAGGAGTCCAAACTAACTAATGGCCGGAATCAGTCGTCCAAACTTTAGTTTGGCAGTCGTCAGGAGTCCAAACGTTAATTTAGTAGGACTCCAAAACGCCAAAGCGGCAAGCGTTGCGATATAGGGCCATACTTTCATTTGAAAACCTCCAAAATAGTTTATGGCCGTCAGAGTTACCTGTGAACAATTAGGTAGGGCATCAAAGTAGATAAAACTCACAAAACCTCACTGTGCCGCCATCCCATTTTAAATGGCTATCGCGTCCTCGTGATGAATTCTGGCTTTGGGCGGCCATGCGCCAGCCAAACCGCTTTTGGGCGGCCATGCGCCAGCCAAACCGCTTTTGCCAAAATGTCTACATTAAGCGGTTTTTTTGAGGGCCAGGTTAGCGAATTGATTAACTCAATTTCAGTGATGGCCCTTTTCCCTCCGTTAATCAAGAAATCCGATTTTTTTGAAAAATCTGATTTCTAAATGAATTTACCCTCACATTTTTTGTCGCCGCCGCGTCTAAGTCAATAAATAAGCGGCAAGCGTTGGACTCCAAGCGCCAAAGCGGCA
>NBMI01000216.1 GCA_002085445.1 Candidatus Parabeggiatoa sp. nov. 2 | reverse complement strand
ATAAATTTACTAAGCGGAATAAAACTGGGCTCAAGTTTTAGAACCCGTTGGAACCTCCTTTTCACCACCCACCCCACACCTAACAAGATTAAAGGGAAAGGGGACATATTAATAATAAAACCCATTTCAAAAGAGGGCCAGGCTAAGGCTCAATGCCATTAAGTGTAGGGGCAATCCTTTATGGTTGCCCTCACCCAAAAGCTTAACTTAATGATTTATCTTGGCAGGATACCGTTCGCAATAAACTTATAATCGCCTTTCTCAAAAACAAGGCTAATAAGAAAGGGGACAGATTAACAAGAAAACCCATTTCAAGAGAGGGCCAGGCTAAGGCTCAACAGGGCCCCCCGTTTGTAGTAGGTGATTTATCGCCTTTATCAAAAACAAGGCGAATAAGAAAAGGGACAGATTAATAAGAAACCCATCTCAAAAGAGGGCCAGGCTAAGGCTCAACAGGGCCCTCAATTGAACCTCACCTTTTCGTTGCGGTTACGTCTAACTAAATGAAAAATGAAAAAAGAGACCGACACAACAACTTGCAAATTTATCTGTCACTGCGCTAAAATAACTGCCATCAATTGAGGCGAAAGCGGGCCGCATAAGCAATAGTTATGCCAATATTAATCAACGGCCCTGAAGCAGGATTGATAATGGATTGATTTCACTACCACCATGAGCGGTTCCTCATGGATCAGAGCTACTGTACGTATCAGGGTACTAACCCTCGCACGATGTTTTGATAGCAGACTTGAGGTTTCAGCCAAGGATGGGGGTTCAGTCTGCTTTAGCAGACAGTAGCTCTTAGCCTCAATGCCATTAAGAGGGCAACCATAAAGGATTGCCCCTACATTACCACGAAGCATTGTATGTCAAACAAACCGAAGGTAAACCTTTTGTGATTATAGCTGCCGAAGATTGGCAAGCGATTGAAGAAACACTCTTCTTAAATAGGATACCCGGACTTGTTGACAGTATTCATCAAGCGCATCGAGAGGTTTTAGAACAAGGCGGAGTGCCCCTAAAGGCGTTATACAATTGTGAATTGTGAATTGTGAATTGTGAACCGAAGGTCAGCGGAGCTAATTGTGAATTGTGACGTAAACGAATTGTGAATGAATTGTTCAGTAATTTGGATGGCTTTTATTCGAGGCGGATCACCATTCAACATCGTTTAATTTATAGTGTTTCGGAAAAAGATAAAACAGTCTATGTCTTGAGAATGTGGACTAAACTAAGCGAAGGAGTCCAAGATTTATCTTGGCAGAGGCCCGTTTGTAGTAGCCGAATTCTCGCCCAACCCCCGTTTGTAGTAGGTGATTTATCGCCTTTATCAAAAACAAGGCAATTGATTTATATCGACTTATGACAAAATACTTAATTGAACCTCACCTTTTCGTTGACTGCGCTAACATAACCGCCCTCAATTGAGGCGAAAGCGGGCCACATAAGCAATAGTTATGCCAATAGTAATCAACGGCCCTGAAGCAGGATTAATAATGGCTTGATTTCAAAAAATTTATCACTATTTTCTGTTAACCTAATTAAGGAGGCGTTTGTTATGAAACAAATACTGACATTGTTTGCCATCGCGCTGCTACTCAGTGGGTGCCAGAGTGGGCCAGGCACCAAAGAGACCGACGGTGAAAAGTCAAAAACGCATGTGATGCCGCTTTCAACTGGAAGAACCACGCCCACGCCGCCTGAAATTGTACAGCGCGGCAATCCCAGCAGCCCACAAAAAGCTTTAGTGATCGGCAACGGTAGATACGCCTATTCGCCGTTACGTAACCCAGTCAACGATGCGAAGGCCATGACTCAAAAACTGGTAGACAAGGGTTTTCGTGTGACTCGCGCAACTAACTTGGATCAGCGAACCATGACGATGGTTGTCCAAGCATTTAAAAAAGAGTTATCTGATACCCAAGAGGGGGTTGCACTCTTTTACTTCTCTGGGCATGGTGCCCAAGTGAATGGACAAAATTATCTGATCCCGGTCAATAACAACGATATTAAAGAAAACAATTTGGGACAACATGCCGTTTCTGCTCAAAGCGTCTTAGCAATGATGAGAGAGGTGAACACTGGCATGAATCTCCTTATTTTAGATGCTTGCCGTGATGACCCCTATCAGGGCAGTCAAAAAAGTAATACGCGCGGTTTGGCACGAATGACTCCACCAAGAGGCGCGTTAATTGCCTTTGCCGCCGCACCGGGACAACCGGCTTTGGACGGTGATGGACGGAACGGTTTATACACTTCCCACTTGCTTAAAGCACTGGATAATGCCGAACATAAGCGCATAGAAGACGTGTTTATGGAAATACGCGATCCGGTATACAAACAGAGCAATCGTAGACAAGAACCGTGGTATCAAGCCACAATGAGAACGCCTTTTTGCTTTGGCGGCTGTCAATAAATGACAATGAGAAATCCATGAGAATGAATGAGAAATCCGATTTTTAAAAAAAATCGGATTTCTTTCTTGAAAATATCACGACTTGTTTAGAACTACCAAAATAAGTGATTGTTTATGAAACAAATACTGGCCTATTTCATAATGGCATTATTCATCAGCGGTTGCCCTCAGCAAGCCACCCATGTCAGCGAGACGCCGCCCCCGTCGCTGCCGGCGACGACGGTACCAGAAAATTCAACCAATCCACAACAGGCTTTAGTGATTGGCAATAGTGACTACGAATACTCACCATTAACTCACCCCGTCAATGATGCCAAACAAATGGCTAACCGTTTGAAACAAATGGGTTTTCATGTCACTCTTAAAACAAATCTTAAGCTTCAAGCCATGACGACGGCTATCCAGAAATTTAGTCAACGTTTATCCGACAATCAAACTGAGAAAAGTGTTGGACTTTTTTATTACTCTGGGCATGGTGCCCAGAAAAATGAACAAAACTTTTTATTGCCGATCAACAATGATAATATTAGCGCCGAAACTGATTTCAAACAAAACGCTATCCCTGCCAAAAGTGTCGTCGCTAAAATGGCAAACGCTCACAACGGGATGAATATTATTATCTTAGATGCGTGCTATGAAGAGCCCTATCGTAATAATTCCAATAACAATACCCAAGGTTTGGCGCGAATAGCGCCCCCAAGAGGGACATTAATTGCCTTTTCCGCTGAAGAAGGTCAAACTGTGTCAAAGATGAAAACCAGTTTATATACCAAAACCCTGGTTAAAGTATTAGAACAGGCGGAACATAACCGCATAGAAGACGTGTTTATGGAAATCGGCGAGAAAGTCAAGCAACAAAGTGGTGGCAAGCAAGTGCCTTGGTATCAAGCCTCACTCAGAAAAGCCTTTTGTTTTGGAGGCTGCTTATAGTAATGAAAAATGAAAAATGAAAAATGAAAAATGAAAAATGAAAAATGCAAAGATAATAACCGAGATAGAAATCCGATTTTTCTAAAAAAGCGGATTTCTTTACCGTTAATTTACATCCTGCTTGGCTTAAGTTTCCAACCGCTCTATGCTCGATGTAGTTTGCCACGCGTTGCCTCTGGTACGCCCGTCGCTTTAGTGATAGCCAATAGCCAATATCAACAGGGAAGGCTGAGCCGGCAACCCGTTAATGATGGCAACGCGATGAAAACCGTTTTAAAAAAGCTCGGCTTTCGGGTTATCTTTAAAACCGAACTCAATGAAAAAGCCATGAATAAAGCAACGGTTGATTTTAGTCGTTGTTTACAAATCAGTAAAGGCGTTGGACTCTTTTATTTCAGCGGATATGGGATGCAACTCTATGGCACAAATTATCTGTTACCTATCAACACGAGTATTATGGATCAATACGATGTTGAATATGACACGTTTTCTGTGAATAAAATGTTAGAGAGATTAAAGAAACTTAAAAATAAGTTAAATATTATTATTTTAGATGCCAGTCGTGAAAGTCCTTATCCCAATTTTGGCCTGCGGCGCGGTTTGGCAAGCATGTCGCCTCCCAATGGTTTTTTTATTAGCTATCCGACGGAACCTGACAAAATAGTTCTACAGACTTCAAGGTATAAAAATAGTTTATATGTCAGAAAAATAGTTCAAGTCCTCAAAAAGGCGAAGCAAAACCATACACGCATAGAAGATGTGTTCATGCAAGTGACTAATGCCGTCGAACAAGAAAGTTATAAACAGCAAATACCTTGGTATAATGGTTCATCGAAAAAAAAGTTTTGTTTTGGGGGCTGTCGAAACAAAACCACCTATCGGCCGACAAGTAAACCTCGTCCAACCTATAGGCAAAATACAACCGCGAAGTTAATCGTTTCTTCTAATATCAATGGGGCTTATGTCTATATTAATGATAAGTTTGCTGGAACTATTCGGGCGGGTAGAATCACAAAAAAATGGCCGCTGGGACGGATCACCGTGCGAGTCGAAAAAAACAATTGTGTTCCATTTAAACAATCGTTTTATCTGCAAAGGAACAAAAGAGTGAAAGCGCAATTGAAATGCGCGGTTACATCACGACCATTATGTTCTTGTTGTGGATGGCATGGATGCTCTCCTTGTCCCTGTCAATAATAATATAAGTTGGAAAAACGGATGAACACTTATTTTTCGTGGAGGTAATATGAGCAAATCATGGTATCGCTTGATGATACTTGTTGTTATGGCCGTTATAAGTGGCTGCAATACCGACGGTGATGATATTAACGTGAGTAATAAGTCAGCTTCAGTCAAAATGGGCGGCCTTTTCCCATTCACAGGGAGTCTTAATGAAAAAGGAATCCCTCGTCATCAGGCAGCATTGCTGGCGACTAAGCATTTGACTGAGGCCGGGTACCCGGTTGAATTGGTGGTAGCTGATAGCAGAACCAATAAAGATTTTGCTGTGGAAGCGGCACGCGAACTCGTTGACAAAGGAAATGTAGATGTGCTTATCGGTGCAGCATCTAGTCCGGCGACAATTGCAGTTGCTGAACAAGTCTCTATTCCTAGGCAAGTGCCGCAAATTTCTTACTCTTCTAGTTCACCTCTACTGACTGAGTTAGAAGCGGATAAGGGGCAGGATTTTCTATTTAGGACTACATCCTCAGATGAGTTACAAGGTGTTGTTTTGGCCCAATTAGCCTTTGAAACGGGTTACCGACGGGTGTCGGTACTTTACATTGAGGGTGCCTATGGTGAGGGTTTGACTGAAGTCTTTACTACAAACTTTAAGGAACTTGGGCAAAAAAATGGCGAGATAGTTAGGGTTGTTTCGGGGCCTCATGAAAAGACGGAAACTGAGAGTGATTTTAGTGATGATGAGGTGGTTAAGAATATTTTACTGGCTAATCTGCAAGGAATTAGTGATGAACCGACTGAAGTGCTTATCGCTATAAGTTTACTGGGATACGCCAAGATTTTCCTAAAACAGGCGGTAGAGAATAATTTCTTCGATAAATTCCTCTTTGTAGATGGTACAAAGTCAAAAAAGATTGTGGAAATTGTCGGAGCCACAGCATTGGAGGGAATGTGTGGCACTGCTCCTGGGGTGGACAAGGAAACAGATTCATGGCGCGAATTTGAAAAAAGCTACCGAGATGAGTACCGCAAATCACCAGAGGAGTTGTATCAACCTCATGCCTATGATGCGGTTGTTGTTGCTGGACTGGCCGCTTATGCGGCTGAAGCCATTGGTGAAACGATAACACCTATTACTATCCGCGAATACCTACGTCGTGTCAATGATACGAAGGATGGGCAAACTGTGACAGCAGGCCCCGAAGGATTAAAACGAGGTATGAAAATGTTAGACAGTGGCTTCACTATCAATTACCAAGGTGCTTCAGGCAATGTTGATTTTGATGAAAACGGGGACGTTATAGCCCCCGTTGAAATTTGGTGTTATGAAGGCGGTCAGATTGTGACTAAAAACTCTGTTATAGTCCCTTCAATTCCATTGACGACTGCCACACAGTGAATTACTAAATTTTCAGGTATTTGAAAGCGGCCCCTTTCAGCAACCATAAAGGATTGTCCTTTTATTGAGTGATTATTATGTAGGGGCAATCCCTTGTGGTTGCCCGGTCGTCTCGGCAAAATACTTGATGTTATGTTTCAGTACTTATTTAATTCATCAGGAGGTTTTATGAACCAACAACAAGGTGAGGGTAATCACGAGTATCACTACCTGATAGCCTCACAAAAGTTGTTTTTATCTGCTATACCGCGACTGGAATAAAAGAGGAACTTCCCTTTATTAATTTGGGTACCACACTGACTTATAACAGACTGTTTATGGATGTTTCTGTCCAAAGCACGCTTATGGAACCAGACATCAATGAAGACGGAGAAAAACCGGTAGGGATTGATTCAACAAACAGGGATTATACTCGGGATACGCAACTTGAACGTCAGGACTACACGCTATCTTTTGGTTATATGATGAACAATCATTTCTCTATTTTTGCCGGCTACCAGTACGGTGATACGAGTTATGATTGGATTGAGAAGATTGATGATGAAAAAGGTGGAGAAGTGGGTACCGTTGATAAAAACAACGAGTTTCTGACAGGAGGCCCTTTTATAGGTGTGGCTACTAACTGGCAAACCAAACTGGGTACTCTTGGACTGAGTCTTGCCGTTGCTGACTTAGATGGCAAAATAACGACCCACAGAAAACATGAGGAGGGGAAGAGCACTATAACTAAACTTCATAAACGTGAAAGAACGGAAAAAGTCTCATCGAGTACGACGGGCGTAAAAGTGGGGCTGAATTGGAACGCACCCCCCATATCCAGTATACCAGGACTTTCATACGGTGTTTCACTGGATTGGTTTAGTTATGAGTTTGACAGCAAAAAGGGCAGTTTCCAAGATAATGTTTTTGGTAACAGGGAGAATGAACTCCTTGATTTGGAGCCTTTTGACGTTGAAGAAACCGTTTACTCAGTTAGATTCTCATTAAATTATAGCTTTTAGCAAAGTGAGTGTGCCCACAATCTCTTTCGTTCCAACGCATCCGCGTTGGAATCCCTACCGTGACGTTCCCGCGTCACGTTCCCAAAGCTAAAGCAGTTGTCTGAAAGCTCAAGTCACCTAAAGGTGACTAACCTCGCTCGGGGATTTTTCCAAAAGGCCAAAGCGCAAATTGTAACGGTGGACAGTATAATCCGCAAACAAATTGTACAAAACAGTACCGCTCATAGAGTACAACGGATACGCGTTCCGAAACAGATTGAATTGTGGGCCATACCATGAACCAACAAGGTAAAGAAAATGCCACGATTATTACCTCCTGACACCAGACTCCCAACGACAAAATCCGTTTAATCCGCAAAGAAGTTATACTAAACAGTACCGCTCACACAGTACAACGGATACGCGAAATAAACCGATTGAATTGTGGGCCAAACCATGAACCGATAAGGTAAAGAAAAGTAAATAGAAAAGCAACTTAGCTTTTAATTCGTTAATTTCCAAATTCGTTGTACTACGTTGTACTAGATACTATGGGTATTTTCACCGTAAACCGATTGAATTGTGGGCCATACCATGAACCAACAAGGTAAAGAAAATGCCACGATTATTACCTCCTGACACCAGATTCCCAATGACTTTTACCTAATTCGTTCATTAGGTTTTGAGTCCTCAGAACTTGATGTTTCAGCCAAGGATGGGGGTTCAGTCTGCTTTAGCAGACTTGAGCTTTTAGCCTGGGGATTGATCCCCAGGTTAACTAAAGCAATAGTTATGCCAATATAAATAAACGGCCCTGAAGCAGGATTGATAATGGCTTGATTTCAAAGAATTTCTCAGCTTTTTCCTTAGGTTTAATCCCTTTCATCCGTTGTACTTTCAGGTTTGACTAACATGACACTAAAAAAACATGACCAGTATAGCAAACAAATTGTGGCAGAACTCATTGAAGCCGAAAGCGAAGCCATTGTTGTAAACCACGAAATACCCCCAGGAGAGGCCCATCAAGCGGATATTTATTTTGTACCCAAGCCGTCAGCCAACTTCCAACGGCTCGGATTATTGGGTAAAATCGCCACTAAGTCTTGTATTATCGAACTCTTCCGTAACCAACCCAGCAAAATTGAAATTCAAACCTGCTTACAAAAACTTTTTACGCTGCGAAGCGAAATCCTGAATAAAGCTGAACGTGAAAAGAAATCTCTGTCAGAAGAGGAAAAAAAGACCCATCAACCTTTAAAGGAAGAACAATTGCCGCAGTTATGGATTCTGGCAACTTCAGCTTCTGAGAGATTATTGAATTCCTTCGGAGCAAACCCCAAACCTAACTGGTGTAAGGGCGTTTATTTTTTACCGGAATCCATCCGAACCGCGATAGTTGCGATAAACCGCCTACCGATTACGCCAGAGACACTGTTAGTAAGACTACTGGGAAAAGGAGCCACCCAACTTAAAGCCATTGACGAAATACGCGCCTTACCAACAGACAATGCCTTACGCAACCGTGTAGAAAGACTGATTTATAGGTGGCGTATTTACATAGATGCCCAACACGACAAAGAGGATAAGGAGATGCTTATGAACTTTCAACAGATTTACCAAGAACACCAGAACAAAATTTTACAAGAAGGCCGACGAGAAGGCCTACAACAAGGCAAGGAAATTGTGGAAAACTTGCTTAAGCTTCGCTTTGGCATGATTGACGAAGCCCTGTCATCGGTGATTGAACGACTGCTCAAATTACCGCCCGATGAATCATCACGCTTGCTGATGCAATCCTCTCGCGAAGAATTATTGGCGAAATTGAGTCATTGAGAAAAACCTCCAGGGGCGTTGCCCCTGGGAATCTTGGAAGCCCCAACGGGGCGATCTTAATACAGCCAGGGGCACCGCCCCTGGCAAGCCCCCGCCCCTAGCAAGCCCCAACGGGGCGATCTACTAAATGTTGTATAATAGTATAATTTAACTATTATATTAGCTTGATATACGGAAGGTACTTCAAATCCGTGAAAATGATGCCCAATATCGTCATGTAATCTTTTCATTTTTAATCTTGCCGTCAATTAACCTCAATAAGGAGAGACAATATGTCGGTGCAATTAACAATAGATTTACCAGAAGATGTTTTTCCTATTCTGCGTACTCATCCTGACACCTTTGTCAAAGAAATGCGTCTGGCGGCCGCGCGGCCATGGTTTGAAATCGGCCAAATTTCCCAAGCGAAAGCCGCCGAATTAGCGGGTATAAGCCGCCAACAATTTATAAACAACTTGTCACGTTTTCAAGTTTCGCCTATTCAGATGACATCCGAAGAACTTTGGCGAAATTGAGTCATTGAACTAAGTATAGTATGATTGAAAAATAATTTTGGCTGGAGTCCAAGCTTTAGCTTGGATCTGCCAAACTAAAGTTTGGACTCCTTCTTAAGTTAAGCAATAAAACACCTACAAAAAGTATAAGAATTAAGCGCGACAGGGGGCCATGACTTAATTTGAAAACCTCCAAAACAGTTTATGGCCCCCAAATTAGATAGTCCAATTGAGGCGATAAATCGCCTACTACAAACAAACGAGGCTTTTCACTTTTCATTAAAATTATGGCTAATTCAAACTCCATTCTGGTCATTTTCCCCTATCGCCTTCAAGGCACATGGGTATTTGACGATGAGCGAGTCGAACTGGTGCAAGAACCCTTTATTGAAGGCATACCGGAAATGATTGACATTTTTGTTCAAGACATTCCTAATGCCGACAACGGTTTCAGACTCTTATTTTCAGCAGCCCCGTTTCCAAACTATCAAGCCGAACTGGTTTGGCTTAAAGAAGAATATGGCGGAAACTGGTATCATTGGGAAGCCCATCATTTAGAAGGCTGGCTATGTCCCGCCTTATTTAAATACTTCAGCGACGCGCCACAACACCTTTACTGCAAAGCTGAACAACTCCAAACCTAAGCGCTTTCTACCAACACACCCGGCCCCTATGTCTTAGCTTTACCCACAAGTGTCCAAAATTAATCATTAATCATTAATCATTAATCATTAATTATTAATTTTGTTCCCGCGCTGAGTATAATTCTGGGGAACAGCGGACTTTATCAAAGGAGAAGGACTTAAGCAAAGGAAATTGCAAATTTCGCCCTTTTCATCAAAGCAGAGGGAGTTCCATCGAACTGAAGGAGACGGTTAGGAAAAATTTCATTCTATAGATATTCAGATAATTAATTTAGTCTCCTTTAGGAGACAGTAGCTCTCAGATAACTGTTCAGGCTAAAGTTTCGCTCCGCGAAACTTTAGCCTGAATAGCTGTTGGCTGCGAAATTTTTCTGAAATTAATTTAGTCTCCTTTAGGAGACTTGCGCTTTCAGACAACTGCTTTAGCTGTTGGCTGCGAAAATTTTATGAAAATCGATACAACTCCTCTATTAAATAATTATGCAAACACCTACTCAAACCTCTCAAGTAAGAATCGACAAATGGCTCTGGGCTGCGCGTTTTTTCAAAACCCGCAGCTTAGCGACAGAAGCCGTTGCCGGTGGCAAAGTCCACCTCAACCAACAACGCACTAAAGCCGCTAAAGAAGTGCATATCGGTGACGAATTAACCATACGCACCGGCCAGATGGAACGCACCGTCATTGTGCAAACACTGTCTAAGCAACGCCGCCCCGCAAAAGAGGCCGTGTTACTGTACCAAGAAACGCCAGAAAGTATCCAACGCAACGAACAAGCGACCGAACTACGTCGTCAAGCAGCCGCGCTACGGCCGCGTGGAGTAGGACGGCCGACTAAAAAAGAACGCCGCACAATTCACCGATTTGTCAGAAATAAGCCCGACGATTAAAATGGAGTCCAAACCATCAGGTTTGGACACAATCACTGGAATCGAACAACGCGACTTCATCTTCAGTAGCATCTTCAGTAGCCCAACTGAATGGCGCGTAAATAGACACAAAAATCTTCAGCTGAAAACGTTTAAAATGGAGTCCAAACCTTCAGGTTTGGACTTTATTAAGACTTACGCACTCATACAACTAACCAATTGATTTTATTTGAATAACTCAACAGGTAACGACCGAGGCCTTTTAAACGTAACTGACTGAATACTTGCCAAAATTTATTTTTTCAATGCGTAAGTCCTATTTATTACAAAAACAACCACTAACGGCGGCTAATAACCTCACATTCACAATTCATCATTCATCATTCACCATTCACCATTCATCATTCACCATTCATAATTCACCATTCACAATTCACAATTCACAATTAAAAAGGCCCTTTGTTAGGGCAAGTTTTTGAGAAAATTAAGTATTTCATAGCAAGTACGAGCAGGTGATTCAATCGCAATAATATGTCCAACACCTTTCAATACGACATATTTCACAACTGGAATGGTTCGTGCCATCAACTGACTTGGTTCAATAAACAAGCTATCATGTTCGCCATAAAGAATCAGCGTTGGGCAAGAAATTTGACCAAGTTTTTTTATCTGAGGATCAGGATCAGTAAAAAAAGAGCGCACAAAGGTTGCGATTAATTTTGGATCGTTGAGACGTAAAATCTCTTCAACCGTTTGCCACATAAATTCTCGATTCGGATGTTGCACCAAACTATCAAAAAACGGAAAAGGATTTTGGCGAAAATCAGCCAAGATTTGATCCCAAGTATGCTTCTCAAATCCATCGGAAAATTTCTTAACCCGTTGGCGACGTGCAGATTCGTCACCCGCGGACATCAACACCGTGGCAGAACTCGTACTGGTAAGCATCAAGCTAATCAATCGTTTACTGTCGCGCATCGCATAACGGACAGCAACCATACCACCCGTCGAATGGCCCAACAAATGAAAGCGTTGAAGTCCTAACGCATTTGCTAATGCTTCGATATCATCACCAATCGTGTCTACCTCAAAACCAAGCGGCTCACCTTCAACTTGCGTCCGTCCATGTCCACGCATATCCATAGAAATGACGCGATAATGTTCAGACAACTTGGTACTGATACCTGACTGACTCCAATAAGTATTGTTGAAGGACATACCATGAACAGTAATGATTGGCTCACCAGTGCCGCTGTCTTCATAAAAAATCTTGGCATTCTTGTGTTGTAGAGTAGGCATAGTGAAAGAGGGTTGCTCATATTTGAATTAAAAATATCTGAACTGAGATATAGATGTTCAGATAATTCTTGCAGAGATGTCTTAAAGCTTAAAGATCAAAAATTAAAATGGAGTCCAAACCTGAAGGTTTGGACTTGATTACCAAAACAACCACTTACGGCGAGTAATCACCTCACAATCACTTTCACTAGAATCGGACAGATCGACTTCATCATCAGTTTCGTGACACTTATTGGCAAATTCATCGGCATCTTCTCTGGCTTTTTTAGCTTGGGCGCGAGTTTGGGCATTAATTTCTTCTTGTCGCTTAAAACGTTCAATCGCGGCTTGGCGCTCTTGCTCCTTCATCAGATTCCATTGCTCTTCTGGTACACCGTAAATAGCACGAGTACCACCACAGCCGACAAGCACTACCAACAACAGAAGACTATATAACATTTTCATCGTCAACCTCGCCGTGGTAATTAATTAATTTTCAGCCCCAACGGGGCGAGATTAATACAGCCAGGGGCACCGCCCCTGGAAAAAAACCTCTTAATACAGCCAGGGGCACCGCCCCTTCCAAAAAACCCCTAGCTCAATGACATAACTATATCCAAAATGCGGTTTTAGTCATCACCTTCGCTACTCGCTCCATCAACCAACACACCGGTTTTGGCAATGGAACACCGCCGGTTTTGACAGCAACCGTCGCATGATGCGCCTCATCTTCCTTCATTTGTTCCAAAATCGCGCTACTTTTTAAATCTCCCGCCGGTAAGCGTTGCTGATGGCTTTCCAAATGTTTCACAACTTGCTGCTCGGTTTCCGCGACAAAGCCTAAACTCCATTTATCGCCAACTACACCCGCCGTCGCTCCGATGACAAATGAGCCAGTGTACCAGAGCGGATTTAAAAAACTAACATGTCCATCCAGTTCAGAAATACGGTTTTCACACCATACCAAATGATCGTTTTCTTCAAGAGCGGACTGTTTCAGACTCTCACGCACTACTTTAGAGCGTGCCGTCAAAGCTTGCCCTTGATACAAAGCTTGCGCGGACACTTCGCCAGCATGGTTAACACGCATTAATCGCGCAGAGAGACGTTTTTCAGACTCAGTCAACTCCGTCTCAGAAGCCGAACGGGCCGGATTTACCCGCCCACTGTTCAAGGGTTGACCAAATACTGTGCGTAAGCCGCGATCAAAATTGATAATCAAATTATCTAAAGGCGTTAACTGTTGCATCTATTTTTCCCTCATGGAGTCCAAAGCTTCAGCTTTGGCGATTTCACGTCTGCCAAACTAAAGTTTGGACTCCAAAGTTGCCGAGTTTAACGTTTTGATGTAGAAATTGATAATTTCTTCCGGTTCTTCGGCGGCTTCTAAAATGTTAGGCGGAATCGGTAACCGGTTGCCTTCTAGGAGTAGCCACTCAAGTTCTGACAGTTGAGAAAGTGTCTGCGGTAAGCTTGTAAGCTTATTGTCTCGAATATCTAGCCATTCAAGTTTTGACAGTTGACAAATTTCCGCAGGTAAATTTTCAAGTTGATTTTCACTAAGATATAATTCTCTTAGTTTAGTCAATTGACAAACCACTGGCGGCAAGATAGTCAGTTCGTTGTTACTTAAGTCTAACTCTTTCAAACTATTAGACAATTTTGAAAATACTGCCGGTAAGTCCGTCAGTCGATTGTTGCTGAGGTTTAAATCTCTCAGTTTAGCCAATTGGGCAATGTCTGGTGAAATAGCGGTCAGTTGATTGTCGCTGATATCTAGCTCTCTTAGTTGAGCTAATTGGACAACTTCCGGTGGCATGGCTATCAGTCGATTGTGGCTCAAGTCTAATTCTCTCAGTCTGGGCAATTGAGAAATCTCTGACGGCAAGGCAATCAGTTGATTACCACGGAGATTGAGCGTTTTGAGTTGAGACAAGTTGCCAATGTCAGGGGTCAACATAGCCAAGTGATTGTCATCAACATAGAGTGCCTCAAGCTGAGACAATTGGGCGATTTCAGGCGGCAAAGTGAGTAGTTGATTTTCGCCAAGCTCTAACCGCTTGAGTTTAGACAATTTTGCAATTTCCGGCGGCAAGAAAGTCAATTGATTATCATCGAGGGTTAGCCATTCAAGATGAGACAGTTGGAAAATTTGAGCTGGCAAAAAAGTCAATCCCGCTTCTGATAGATCAAGGTCAGTACTCTTGTCTCTCGCCGCTTGTTCAATCTCTTCAAGTAATTGCTCATTCATAATGTTCATTCAAATGTTTACCTACCATTAACATTTAAATATTTTAACCCAATACTCAACTTTTTTCATAAACTCGGAAAATGAGAAAGGGGCAAGAGCCCCGTTGGGGCTTTCCTGGGGCGATGCCCCAGGCTATATTAATGTCGCCCCGTTGGGGCTTTCTTGGGGCGATGCCCCAGGCTATATTAATATCGCTGATTTCCTGGGGCTTTCTTGCGGCTATATTAATGTCGCCCCGTTGGGGCTTTCCTGGGGCGGTGCCCCAGGCTATATTAATGTCGCCCCGTTGGGGCTTTCTGGGGCGGTGCCCCAGGCTATATTAATGTCGCCCCGTTGGGGCTTTCTTCAAAAATAATTAATTATGATTTTCACTATATATGCTATATAGTATATTAAGATTAGTTTGTCAAAGGGGGACTTTTGCATCAATGCCCTGGACTTAATGGCATTGAGCACTCAAGCGCACATTTCTCTTATACTTGACACAGAACTCGAAATCCGTTTTTCGCTTAAAAAACTTTGGCATCGTTCACAATTTGCGCTGTCATGTCTCACAAAGCTCAAAATCTGCGAGTCCAATATGACAGAAAGAGCTAATAGTATGACAGTGCTAAGTATATACAAATCAGGAAAGTAACTATGATCGAAGAACCTTGCACCTACGTCATCTTTGGCGCAACAGGCAATCTCGCACGCATCAAACTCATGCCCGCCCTTTATCACCTAGAAGTCGCTGGACGTTTGCCCGAAAGCACGATGATTTTGGCGACTGGACGCCGCCCTTGGAATCGTGACAAATGGATTTCTGAGGTGAGGGAAATGTTGCTCGCCAAAGCCCGCGATGGCTTAGACGAGAACGTGTTTAAACAATTTCAAGAACGGCTGCACTACTTTGAAGGCGATTTGAGTGATCCAAACATGTACCCAAAAATGCGGGAATTTATCAATAACGATCCCGTTTTTCCACAAAACGTGGCCTTTTACATGTCCATTCGCCCGGCCGAATTTGGCGTAGTTGTCCAAAACTTGAGCGAGGGCGGTTTACTGAATGAGGAACACGGCTGGCGGCGCGTCGTCATCGAAAAGCCGTTTGGCTACGACTTGGAGAGCGCCCGTGCCTTGCATCAACAGTTTTCTCGCCATCTGCGTGAAGAACAAGTCTATCGTATCGATCATTACTTAGGCAAAGGAACAGTGCAAAATGTATTGGTATTTCGTTTTGCCAACCTTATGCTGGAACCGCTTTGGAATCGTAACTATATTGATCATGTCCAAATTACCCATTCAGAAACCCTTGGAGTGGGCAGTCGCGCCGATTATTATGATAGCGCCGGTGCGATGCGGGACATGATACAAAGCCATTTATTGCAACTGCTCACCCTCGTGGCGATGGAGCCGCCGGTTTCTATGGAGGCTGAGGCTCTGCGCGATGAGAAAGTGAAGGTACTCAAATCCATCCGCCCTATCCCGCCAAACGCGGTACATGCTCAAACCTTTCGCGCTCAATACACGACAGGCTTCGTGCAGGATCAAAAGGTAAAGGGTTATCTGCAAGAAGACAAAGTGCCCAAGCACAGCGTAACCGAAACTTACGCGGCTATGAAACTCTTTATAGATAACTGGCGCTGGGCGGGTGTTCCTTTTTATTTGCGGACGGGCAAACGCCTCGCCGAGGCACAATCTATGATTTCCATTTGCTTTAAACAGCCACCACAACAGTTTTTCCGAACCAGCCAGATTCAACGTATGCGTTCCAATTGGATCCTGTTAGGTATCCAACCAACAGAATGTATTAAAGCCGAAATGACCGTCAAGGAACCGGGGCTAGAGATGAACACTCGCAAAATCAGTATGGATGCGAGCTTCCGAAAAGAAGATGATATTCAGAAAGAGGCTTATGAAGAACTTTTGCTAGACGTGATCAAAGGTGATCGTTCACTCTTCCTGCGCTATGACGAAGTGGAATACGCTTGGCGAGTTGTCGAACCTATTCTACGTGTTTGGGCAATGGAACGCGATTACATTCCCACCTACCCGGCCGGCAGTTGGGGGCCTAAGGAGAGCCGCCGCTTATTTGAAAAAGAAGACCAACGCTGGCGACATTCCCTTCTTGTTGAAAAAGAAGATAGCTAACTGGTCGTTTGTAGTAGTTGCTTTAGCAACTAACCGTTTGTAGTAGTTGCTTTAGCAACTAACGGCGATAAATCGCCTACTACAAACACACTCATAAAATTGTGATCTAGAACCTGATGAATACAACAGACTTACAACGCCTCAAAAATCGTCTAACCATCCTACAAACGCTCAACGAGAGGTTTGCCATTGCTGATCACTTGAAATTTTCGGCAGGGCGCGGTGGTGTCGCCGTCGCTGAGATTGAAAATGATCTTGCTGAAGCTACCCTATCCCTAGAAGGTGGTCACATTATGGCTTTTCGCCCACGCGATCAAGAGCCAATATTGTGGCTAAGCCCTTTTGCGCCGCTTAATCAAGATAAACCCATTCGCGGTGGCATTCCCGTCTGTTGGCCTTGGTTTGGGCCTCACGCGACTGACAAGAATAAGCCGGCTCATGGCTTTGCTCGGACGGCGCTATGGACACTCATAGACACCAAAGTCGTTGATGATGGCGCGACGCAAATCTCGCTTGAACTTGTGGACAATGAGGCCACTAAGGCCTTATGGCCTCATGCTTTTCAGTTGCAAATGACTGTCACCGTCGGAACCCAGTTGCGGGTGGAATTAGTTACTCGTAATACCGGGAACGAAGCCTTTAGCCTTGGTGAAGCGTTGCATAGCTATTTTAATGTCAGCGATGTGACTCAAGTAACCATTCATGGACTCGAAAATTGCCAAGTGATTGATAAAGTAGATAATTCGCAGCGCAAGGTACAAGAAGGCGCGGTGAAAATCAGTGCCGAAACTGACCGCGTTTATCTGAATACGATTGCTGATTGTGTTATTGATGATCCGGGGTTCAAGCGGCAAATTCGTATTGCTAAAAAGGGCAGCCAATCTACCGTTGTTTGGAATCCGTGGACGGAACCGGCCGCTCGTCTGGGAGATTTGGGCTACCAAGGTTATCTTCGCATGGTTTGCGTGGAGACGGCTAATGCTGCTGATAATATGGTAACAGTGGCACCCGGCGGTGAGCATCGTTTGCAAATGGTTATTGGTAGTACTTCACGCGCTTGGCTCGATCATGTCACCATCCCTTCCGCCCAAATCCATACCATACCAGCACACTTAGGCGTAAAAGAAGCAGCACACCGCTACACAGACACCTTAAAAAAGGCCCTTCCTTTCGACATGGTACTACTCGGCATAGGAGAAGATGGACACACCGCCAGCCTCTTCCCTGGACACTGCCAGGCGCAAACAAACGAGACGCAGTGGCTGCTTGGAAGCGCGGAGAAAACCTACCCATTGCCCAAATACGGCCAACCGTTGTTTCAGTGCTAAGTGATCAGTTATTTCAGTAGGAAGGCAAGCGGGCTAGCAAAAATAGGTTGCCAAGATTTCTCCGGAGTCCAATATTTATCTTGGCAGTCCTCCTCCGTAGATTCTACCGTTCTGATAAAACGTTTTGAATGTTGTCAAATGAAAGTATGGCCCTATAACTGAGTACAACGAATTACGCGGATAAACGAATTGGTAGTCGCGTAGGTAGTACAACGGATTACGCGGATAACGGAATTATTAATCAAACTGAGTACAACGAATTAAACTGAGTACAACGAATTACGCGGATAACGGAATTATTACTCAAACTGAGTACAACTAATTACGCGGATAAACGAATTGATAGATTGCCAAACTAAAGTTTGGACTCCGGAGTCCAAGATTTATCTTGGCAGTCGTCTTCCGTAGATAGTTCTGGTTTGGGGGCCATAACTGAGTACAACGAATTACGCGGATAAACGAATTGGTAGTCGCGTAGGTAGTACAACGGATGACGTGGATAAACGGATTGGTAGTCGCGTAGGTAGTACAACGAAACTTCGTTAAGAAACGCAAATTACGCGGATAAACGAATTGGTAGTCGCGTAGGTAGTACAACGGATTACGCGGATAAAGGAATTATTAATCAAACTGAGTACAACTAATTACGCGGATAAACGGATTGGTAGATTGCCAAACTAAAGTTTGGACTCCGGAGTCCAAGATTTATCTTGGCAGTCCTCCTCCGTAGATAGTTCTGGTTTGGGGGCCATAAACTACTTTGGATGTTGTCAAATTAAAGTATGGCCCTATAACTGAGTACAACGAATTACGCGGATAAACGAATTGGTAGTCGCGTAGGTAGTACAACGGATGACGTGGATAAACGGATTGGTAGTCGCGTCCGTTAAAATCCATGCGTGTGGAGACAACTTTCTTGGATGTCTAAAATCAAGCAGCCATCGTTCTCTTTTCGAGCATCAAAAGACCAATTCGTTTATCACAGCTTGTTTATTTGTACTTTATATTCAATGAGTTATAAAAAACTGATAGGTGGTAAGGGAAAGCATCTCACCACCTATTAGTTTGTCTAGTACAACGACACAAGCGCGGATAAACGACACAAGCGCGGATAAGCCGAGCCAAAGGAAAGTTAGTCAAGCTGAAAATCTCTAATTCGTTTAGAAGCAATATTAGTTGTACTACGTTGCCGCCAATTCGTTTATCCGCGTAATTCGTTGTACTAGGTTGCCGCCAATTAATTCGTTTATCCGCGTAATTCGTTGTACTAGGTTGCCGCCAATTAATTCGTTTATCCGTTAGGAGCAATGTTAGTTGTACTAGGTTGCCGCCAATTAATTCGTTTAGGAGCAATATTAGTTGTACTACGTGACTACCAATTCGTTTATCCGCGTAATTAGTTGTACTACGTTGCCGCCAATTCGTTTATCCGCGTAATTCGTTGTACTAGGTTGCCGCCAATTCGTTTATCCGCGTAATTCGTTGTACTACGTTGCCACCAATTCGATTATCCGCGTAATTCGTTGTACTAGGTTGCCGCCAATTGCAATGTTAGTTGTACTAGGTTGCCGCCAATTAATTCGATTAGGAGCAATATTAGTTGTACTACGTTGCCGCCAATTCGTTTATCCGCGTAATGAGTTGTACTACGTTGCCACCAATTCGATTATCCGCGTAATTCGTTGTACTACGTTGCCACCAATTCGATTATCCGCGTAATTCGTTGTACTAGGTTGCCGCCAATTAATTCGATTAGGAGCAAACTAAAGTTTGGACTCCGGAGTCCAAGATTTATCTTGGCAGTCGTACTAGGGAGTCCAATAATCATTAATCATTAATCATTAATCATTAATCATTAATCATTAATCATTAATCATTAATCATGGCCCTATAATCTTGCCGACCGATCGTTTGGACTCCTGCCGACCGATCGTTTGGACTCCGGAGTTTGAGGACTGCCAAACTAAAGTTTGAACTCCTTTACACTTTTCACTGATAACTGATAACTGATCACTGTTCACTGATCACAGATGTGCTTTACTTAGTAGTAAAGACATACACGCCATCCCAATTTTCACCTGGAGGATTTTCCATAAAGTGTTCTATACGTTCCATATAAATCCTGTATAGCATACAGTTAGGATACTTTCCACAGTGTTTGGCAAATTGTTCTTTCGCTGCTTCCCAACGCTGTTGTCGATAATGTTCTAGGGCTTGTTCATATTCGGCGATTTCTGCTACAAGCCTGTCATCAGCCTCTTCACGCAATCCAATCGGTTCATAAATGACGACTGGCTTGTCTTTTCCTTTGACTCTCACGCGATCCAGTTCGCGGTAAAGATACTCAGGCACCGCATTTTTGGTGGATTCACTGACAATGATTTGTACGCCATAAGCTTTAGTGGTTCCTTCTAAACGTGAACCTAAATTGACAGCATCGCCTAACACCGTGTAAGCCATACGGAATTGTGAACCCATGTTGCCAACGCTCATTATGCCCGTGTTTAAGCCAATACCGTGCGTCATAGGGGTGAGATATTCAGTCATTAATTCAGACAATTCTTTAGGCTCTAGGTTTTCTGAAAGAGTGGTAAAGCCACGCACATCTGAAAACAATACCGTCATTTTCCGACTTTCGCCTTCCATAGAGAATTCTTTGCCAAGATTTTTACTCATCTCGT
>NBMI01000215.1 GCA_002085445.1 Candidatus Parabeggiatoa sp. nov. 2 | reverse complement strand
GTTACAACTATTTCAACAGAAACATACGTTAAAGAAGCGCCAAAATACGAGAAATAGCTTGTAAGCAGATACGCTAAACTGATTCCAAGCGGGGCGGCTATTGAGGAACTTTGTAACAAGTATTGTTCTTTTTTTAAAGTTAAAAAGATATGAATACTGATAAGTGAACTAATTCCCATGAGTACAAAATTTATTGATAATAGCTGCAAAGTATTTTCAACATTTACAGCCTCTTTTTTTAGAAAGAAAGTTAGAATCTCTGTTGAAAAAAAAAGTATGAAGTAAAAGCCAGATAAAGCAAATATCAATATTGCAAGCAATCCTTCTTTGGCTTTTTTTATACCATCATAAATGGAAAGGCCAAAAGCTCTCACAATTTGCGGATGAAAAGACGCTGCAATTTTTCCTTGCAACATCATATAGGCTGTCACTAATTGCTCTGCAACGGAAAAATAGCCTACTGCAACACTTCCCCCAGTAAACCCTAATATCACCATAATCATCTTGGTATAAAGAATAACCAGAACATTAGTATAAAAAAACTTCAGATTTGCCGTTAATTTCCTCACTATAGAAACAAAACCAACTCGTACAGGATAAATGGCATACTTGCTTTTAAGGAAGATAAAAGCAAAAAAAGAAGTCAGAATTTTGGGTATGAAATAAATAACCGGAAGCCAAATAAAATCTTCCATAGATTGAAGCAATATAAAAATCAATGCTAAAAATACCAAGTTTGCCGTTAGCGTCAGATACATTAATATTCTTAGTTTTTCAATGCCTTGAAACACAAAGGTTAAATCAAATGAAAAAGACAGTAATAATGTAAAAGAAAATAAGTAAAGTAATGGCTCTTCTTGGTATTTATCCACGCTTAAAAACAGTAAGGCAATTAAAAGCGCAATAATTGTTGTAAAAATTTTAGCGAAAAATATTGTGCCAAATTCGTAATTAAGCCTTCTAATCGTTTTACATTTCGCTACATCACGCACACCACTTTGATAAAACCCAAAATGTACTATCACAGACAAAACTGACATGGTAGCTTGATAAAACATGAACAGGCCATATTTTTCAATACCGACGACGGATATAATATAAGGTATTGTAATAATTGGAATTCCAAGAATAGCAAATTGGGTAATAATTCCATGAACACTGGTTTTATATTTTGAGTCCGCTTGGATGACATCGTTGATTTTCATTAAGGCAAGCCTGCACGATAGCAAGTAACCAGTTCACAGGATCATTTATGTTTTTTAAGCATCTATTAAGAATTCATAACCGTTCACTTCCCCCCACACGGCCTCGTTCCGATGCTTCGCGTGGAACGCACTATGTCAGGTCTAACGGTAATCGGCGCATAAAGGTTCCCACGCAAAGCATGGGAACCAGAGGGGGATGTGAACGGTTACAAGAATTCACTTGTATTGGCAACCAATAACGCAATGAGGCGAGATAGTTATAATTGCGCCAATAGGCTAATACAACGATAATAATCTTCCGGTACACCTATATCAATAAAAACCCCATTAAAAACAAAGCCCATTATCCGTTTCCCTTGTTTAAGGAATTCAGGAAACAATCGGTCTTCAATAGAAATATTTTCCAAAGCCTGAGTGGGATAACCATCAAATACCTTACGTTCTATCAAATAAATACCAGCATTAACTTGTTTGGTATGACTTCCTGCCGCCCTCTTTTCAAATGAAACTATTTTCCCATCGGACGCTAATTGTATACCACTATATCGCGAATTGTCCGTTACACCAACTAAAGCAACCGTTATATCCGATTTAGCAGCAAGATGCTGAGTTTTTATCGCTTCAAGTTTTACAGTAAAAACAGTATCACCATTCAAAACCAAAAAGGGTTCATTACTGATTAAGTGTCGAGTAGCTTGTAATACCCCACCACCAGTTCCCAAAGGTTTATCTTCTACAGAATAGCAAACAGAAACACCTCGATAATTATCTGCAAAATAATGTTCAACAACTTCATATTTATAGCTTACCGACAAAATAATACGGCTTATACCCTCCTTTATCCAATAATCCATGAGGTAAGCCAAAAATGGACGCCCCTTAATGGGAGCCATGGGCTTAGGCACATCTGCCACCACAGAACGAAGGCGAGTTCCCAAACCACCTGCTAAAATAATTGCCTCAGTCATCAATAACTTTCTTACATGAGGTTAATTGACGGCCTTTACAAGCACCTTGTGCAAATATTCGATTTGAGGCACAACATCATGTGGATGATTCCCCACAAAAAAGCCCTGATCATGGGCAATATTTGCGTTCACAATTTCTCCAACCGTCTCATAATCGAAATGATTGATTACATCGTGGCGTAAGAAACAGCCACCAGTAATAATCCGAAATTGAATATTGGCTTCTTTCATTTTTTGCATCACTTTGGTGCGATCAATTTTAAACGCAGGATTCAATATGATAGTAAAAGAAAACCAACTGCTCAAACCATTTTCTTTTTGAATAATAAAGCGTTCATCAGCAGCAAACAATTCGACAAAACGTTTGGCGTTATTACGCCGTATTTCAATCGACCGATCTAACTTTTTAAGTTGTTCTCTACCAATCGCACCGCTGAGTTCAAGTGGACGCACATTATAACCGGGGAGAATAAACCGGTAGGCTTCAAAGAAATCATCAGAACGTTTTTCAAAGATACCGCTTTTTTCAGGCAAATCACGTGTCCAACCATGAGCACGCATTGATTTTGCGATATGGTAGAGTTCTTCATTGTTTGTCACTAACACGCCACCTTCCATAGTGGCAAGCTGGTGTGAAAAAAAAGAACTGAATGTGCCTATATCACCAAAAGTACCGGTTAATTTTCCATTTAACCTGGCTCCCATGGACTCACAATTATCTTCAAATAAGATGAGGTTATGTTTATCACAAAAGTCACGCAGGGTATCCAATGCCGCAGGATTGCCAAGAATACTGACTGCCACAACCATCCGGGTACGTGGTGTTAATGCCGTCTCCAACTGGGTGACATCCATATTTAAAGTATCCAGTTCTACATCGACAAAACGCAATTTCAATCCATATTGTTGCAATGGATAATAAGTGGTTGCCCAAGATATAGACGGAACAATGACTTCATCACCACTTTGTAATGGACAATCTTTTTGATAAAATAAAGAGGCAACGCCAATCAAATTAGCGGATGAGCCTGAATTGACCATAAGCGCGTATTTAACCCCAAATTTTTTCGCAAAATCCTGCTCAAATTGACGTACATTTTCCCCCATAGTAAAACGTCCGCTATCAATGACGCGCTGTATGGCCTCGTATTCTTCTTCTCCCCAAGAACTACTGGATAATTCAAAATTCATTGATGATATTTTCAATTTGACTTAATAAGATTATTGACACATTTTTTGAATAACAGCCGAAATATTTTTGGCATTGGGATAATAAAATTGTTCTAAAGTAAATCCGGCAGGTGTAGGAAGATCAGGTAAACCAATACGACGTATTGGTGCTTTTAGCGAGTGAAAAGCTTTTTCCGCTGCTAAACACGCAATTTCCGCACAAACTCCGCTCATCTGCCAACCAGTATCAATAACCAATAAACGTCCCGTTTTAGATAAAGACTCAAAAATAATGTTTTCATCCAGAGGTTTCAAGGTGCGCAAATCTATTACATCTGCCGTTATTCCTTGATCACCCAATCCATCAACAGCTTCTAACGCTAATGTAAGTATATGTGAAGTTCCCACAACAGTGACATCATCACCACGGCGACGATATACGCCCTTGCCGATAGGCACATAATAAATCCCTTCAGGGACTTCCCCCTGTTGTTTCATTAACCAACGGTGTTCAAAAATAAGCACCGGATTATTATCGGCGATAGCGGCCAACATTAAACCTTTAGCATCATACGGTGTGCTGGGCATAACAATTTTTAGTCCGGGCACTGGCATTAAAAGGCTTTGAATTGCCTGAGAATGTTGTGAACCGGAGCCCCAGCCACGACCGATAGCAGCCCATACCACCATAGGCACACTGGTCTGCCCTGAATCCATCCAATGCATTTTAGAAGCATGATTGACCAATTGATTAAATGTCAATAAAAGAAAATCCGGTCGATTATGTAAATACACCGGGCGCATACCATTCATGGCAGCGCCCACGCACACACCCATCATACCATCTTCAGACAAGGGTGTATCAAAAACTCGTTGTGAATCAAATTTATCCGGCAACCCTTTGGTTACACCAAACATACCCGACGAGTCGTCCACCCCTTGTCCCAATACAAATATATTTGGGTCCAGTTCCAAAGCCAAAGTTAGTGCTTCATTTAATGCCGCTGTGTAATTGAGCACTCGGCCTTTGGAAGGATCACTAGCAGGCAGCTTTGTTTGAGACTTAATCATTGCTTCTGACCAAGGCATTACATAACCCTCTCATGCAATTAATCGCTGTAAGCAAATTTATTAAGGTCTTCATAGACCGGATTAGGACTATTGATAGCATAGGCAAAAGCTTCTTTGATTTCAGCATTGATCATTTCTTCCATACGCCGGGCTTGATTTTCATGTAATAAGCCCTGATCAATTAGCGCATTATAAAAAGTAGCCACAGGACAAACCGTTTCCCAATGTAACACTTCTTTCGGATCACGATAGCCGGTATGACTATCATCCCCAGCACCGCTATGGCCACGCCAACGGTAAGCAATACATTCCAGAAAAGCAGGGCCTGCACCGGAATTTATTCGTAAAATAGCTCTGAGTGTAGCTTCATAGACTTTAATCACATTGGTAGCATCAACCTGTTCAGCATTGACACCAAAAGCGTCAGCTTTTTTATCAATACGAGTGCCTGCTGGTTCTCTATTTTTCAAGGGTGAACACACCGAATAAAAATTATTTTCACAAAAGTAAATAACAGGCAGCTTTTTTAAAGCGGCAAAATTCAGACTTTCCCACAAAGCGCCTTCTTCGGTCGCGCCATCACCGAAAAATACACCGGTAATACAATCGGAACTTTGTAATTGTGCAGCTAAGGCTGAACCGGTCGCAATAGGAATTATCCCGCCTACAATTGCTGATGAGCCATCCATACCCGCTTTTTTATCCAATAAGTGCATTGATCCACCTCGTGAAGCCACGCAACCATTAGCACGGCAATACAATTCTGATATCATGGCTTTCAGATCACCTCCTTTGGCAAGATAATTGCCGTGGGTACGGTGGGTTGCATATATCCTATCATCTGTTTTCAGAGCCGCACAACTCCCAACCGAAGTCGCCTCTTGGCCAATCACCAAATGAATAGGTGTTTTCATCTCATCTTCACAATAGCGGCGTTCTATTTCTTCTTCAATACGACGAATGCGCAACATTGCATAGTATAAATTATGCAAAAAAGCCTGTTCATAAGTAGACAAATCAATGTTGTAATAACCTTGTCCTTGATAATGAAAGCGGATCATAGTTTTATAAAACTCCTTGTTTTACATACTATTGAGATAGGTCATCTATACACCTTGTTCAAAAGAAGATTTTGGAGATCAACAAAGCGCTTTCAGGCGATTGCTATAATGTACCTTGGTTTTATTTCAGTCTTCCGGATGATAAAAGACAATCCGTGAACCGGTATTTTCAAAATTGAAAGGAACATAAATAAGTTTTTCAAGCGCTTTTTTCACTTTTTCTTGTTGTTCCGGAGGAACAAATAACAATATAAAGCCGCCACCACCCGCACCAATAATTTTTCCACCCATTGCGCCTGACAGACGTGCAGTGTTATAAATATCATCTATTACTTTATTAGTAATTTTTTCAGACAATTTACGTTTATATTGCCAGGATTCATGTAGTAATTGGCCAAATTCTTCTATTGGAATTTCTTTTGAACTCAAAATTTTTATAGCTTCATCAACCATTCCACCGAGAGCATATAATTCTGAAGAACGCTTTTTTAGATTTTCTATTTGGCTTTTTGCAACTTCTGAGGCAAAACGCGATATGCCGGTAAAAAAGAGCATAAGGTACTTTTGTAATTCACTTTTACGTTCATTCGGAATAATGAGTGGCGTTATTTCAAATCTACCATCAGTAAAAAACTCAATACGGTTAAATCCACCCAAACTGGTTGAAATTTGATCCTGTGATCCTACATGCTCTTGAATTATATCTTGTTCTATATGTATGGCTTCTTTAGCTAACTGCATAGATGAACAATATTTGCCTTGCAACGCATATAGAACATTTAGCAAACCAACAGTAAATGCAGAACTTGAGCCTAAACCAGAACGTGCTGGCAAATCGCCATCATGATGAATTTCTAATCCTTTTTCACATTCCAAATAAGATAGAACTGCACGCACGGCTGGATGTCGAAGTTCATTGTAATGTTTTACATTTTCTATTTTGGAATAGACGATCCGATATTTATGTTCAAAAAATGGTGGCAAATAACGACAACTGATATAACAATATTTATCTATTGCAGTGGCGAGCACTTTACCGCCATGTTCAAGATACCAAGCCGGATAATCTGTACCTCCTCCGAAAAATGAAACTCTAAATGGAGTTCTACTAATAATCACTGTTAATTTCTCTCTAATTTATGTACATATAACATACGAGGCAATTGAACTGTATTAACCTCTTGTATGTGATCAACCACCTTAGCCCCAAATTTATTTCTGACCAGATTCAGATAATTCTTATTATTAAAATAGCGATTAAATGCTTGATCTCTGAATTTCAGAACTTCCCCAGATGAAAGAGTTTCGGTAGGCAATGGATGACATTCATAACTATGTTGTGAATAGCCTATCCATGATTTTGGCAATTCCCATCCTTGTTCTATAGCCTGATTGTATAAGGCAGACCCCGGATAAGCCATTGCCGCATAAAAATTAGCAAATTCACAGTTTGCCTCCAATGCCAATTGGAAGGTTTCTTCCATAGTTTCAAAAGTATCATCAGGAAGACCAAAAATATAGTTCCCAATCACATAAATACCGGCATTTTGAATTTTACGCACAATTTCAATAATATCAGTTGTGTCAAACCGTCCCTTGTTCATCCCATCCCGGACATGCCTGCTGCCAGATTCAATACCTAATTTAAATCATAACCACGCTCAATAATTCTATCACAAATTCCAAACACATGATTTTTATTTAGAACGAACATTTCATCAACAAATTTTATATTCTTAATGCCATATTCATTCACTAACGTATCAATTTGTCGTATTACTGTATCAGGAGACCACATTCTATAAGATGGTTTACCAAAAGGTGTATTAATACAACAAAAAGAACATTTATAAGGACAACCCAAACTGGTATACATTGAAGCATAAGGTTGACGTTCATTAATATGCTCAAAACAATGCCAGTTATGGGCGCGATACTTATCCATTGGAAGAAGATCATAAGCTGGTTCCGGCATTTCTTTATCTAAATCGCTTATCAATTGACTGGGCGGATTATGGAAAATCATATCGCCACGCCTATACCACAAACTAGGGATTTTTTCTAAGCAGCCTTGTCCTGTTTTTAAATATTGTCCCGTAAGAAAGATAGTTTCCGGGCCTTCCTGATCGCATACAAAATCCACCTTTTCTTCTTCCATAGTACGCTGTGGTAAAGCCGCAGGGTGTGTACCGGTAAGCATAATTGTCATATCAGGGTCTAAGTTTTTTAAAGTCTTACAAGTAGCACCAACTGCTTGCATATTTTGAGTAGAGGCGGAAGGTTGAAAACCGTATACTACCAAGACGATTAATGTAGGAGAATAATTTTCGGTAACTAAACGCGCTGCTTCTTCCGGAGAAAGGTTGAAAGCCGGAGCATCAAAGATATCAACACTCATACCTTTGTTACGGATATAAGTGGCAAATAAGGCTGCCAATGTTGGAGGTTCAATGGCAGACACTGACTGGCCCAATTCTTGATAAACTGCCTTTAAAGCACCCGGATTGATTAAAAGAACATCCAGTGATTGTTTTTGAACACCATCCAATAATTTTAATGTTTTCATTCGTGTTGCACAAAGGCCATATGGTTATGTTTATTTTATATAAGTTCGAATGTTTCAACGACACTGGAGTTATATACAGAATTCAAGATTTTAGCCAATTAAAATAGTATCAGGACTTATTAAACGTTACTATAAACACTATTTTTAATCATAATATAGCCTTTTAATAATTCGCGAATGCCATCTTCTAATGAAAAAACCGGCTTAAAACCAACCGCTTCGATTTTTTTATTGGATACGATATAGTTGCGCTGGTCAGGATCTTTACCCACCGGAGCTTCTATAAAAGTAAAATCGGGCGCGTGTTTTTGTATAGTCATACATAATTCTTTTTTAGAGACATTGGCATCTGAAAGGCCGACATTGTAAATTTGTCCTTTCATCTTTTTGTGATTTTCTAAAGCATGCAAAAAAACACGAGCCACGTCTCTGACATGAATATAATTACGTTTAAAATGGCTTTCAAAAAGCACAACAAAACGATCATGAACCGCACGATAAGTAAAGTCATTCACCAGCAGATCAGTGCGCATTCGTGGAGACATCCCAAACACCGTTGCCAGACGAAAACTGATTGCGTTCGGATGTTCCATAAGCGCTTTTTCAATTTCGACTTTCTCTTTAGCATAATTGGAAATGGGGCGTAAAGGTGATTCTTCGGTGCAAAAATTATTTTCATCTCCTGTCCCATAGGCACTGTTAGTCGTCGGCATCAATACCATTTGTTCTTTACTTAGGTTTTTGAGCATCATCAGAACAGCATCATGATTCGTTGTTGTTGCCCCAACGGGGTCAAGATTACACAGTGGTGCCCCCACTAAAGCTGCCAAAGGAATGATAATATCAGATCTTTTCATAAGAGAGAGCATAGTGCTTTCTATCCTGATATCTCCTTTAACTACGTTGAAATCAGGATGATAACAAACATGGGCCAGGCTATTTTGACGAAACATGAAATTATCTAACACAGTCACTTTATGCCCTGCTGCCAATAATTCCGGAACCATTGTAGAACCAAGATAACCGGCACCGCCTGTAACCAATATGTTGTAAGGCATTCTTTTCCTCTTTAGCTAAAAAATTCTTTTTCCACACACTGACAAAGTGAATGCGCCAATAAGATATGGAGTTCCTGTATGGCGCCGGTTTTCAGACCGGTTGCAA
>NBMI01000214.1 GCA_002085445.1 Candidatus Parabeggiatoa sp. nov. 2 | reverse complement strand
GTTACGTCGGCAAAAGTACAGCGAAGCGAAACTTTTGCCGACGTGAATGGTTTCAAATTCAGTTATCAATTGCCCCCAATTGCGCCTCATTAGCCATACTTTTTATAGGTGAATTAATTGCGCGGATAAGCAAATTGACTTTGAGTTGGTTAATACTTAGTACAGCGTCGTTTTTAATCCTTTATTATATACAATCCTTGTAGTTGCTATACAATCGGCCTGTAGTTGATTCAATTCAACCCTTAATCCGCATTAATAATGATTTTTATTAGACTTGTCCGTCAATAAATAACAAAGCCAGGGGCGTTTTCCAGGGGCTTTAATAACACATACCGAAGGGGCTAATAGAAAAGCCCCTTTGGTACGACATTAATATAGCCAGTGTATCTACCTGGAGGGAAGGAGGGAATCTTTAACCACGGTAGTGTGCGGAATGTGATCTTCATCGGCTATCAGTAAAGTGATTTCAAGAACTTTGCTGTCTTTTTCTTTTAGAGCGGTTAGAATTTTCGTTGCTTTCGTTCCAATAGCGAGTTGTAATTCAGTTTGAGAGTTTGGCTGATAGTCAGTACTTAAGGCACGAAACCCGGTTTGAGAAAAAAAGTCTTCATTGGCACTAAATATTCCCGAAAGGGTTTGAGTGTATTGTTTGGATAGTTCGTCCAGTACCAGAGGAATCTGTTTCTCAAATGAGGATAACTCCAGTTTAAGTACTCCATTGTTGAAAAGGTTTTCTATTTGAGCGGGTTCTATTTTGAACTGAATGTGATTCTTCCAAGTTAACAGAAAACCAGAAATGGCATAACTGGTGTATGTTTTACCGGTATTGTTGGCACCACAGAGAAGGGTTAAGTCGCCGGTATCTATTTCGGTTTGTTTGTCTAACGCGCCTAGTTTTTCAAATTGGAATTTCATGTTTGGGTGAAATCACTCTATGTAGAGGGTTACCACTATTTATCACAGCGGTTTGTCAGATTTAATCGCTTAATATCAAGCGATTTTTTTTCGTTAGGGTGGTGAATTTTATAAATACATAGTTCTTTACCGTCGTAATATTCTTTCTTTGGTTGAATTCGCTGCGTTCCATCGGTTGGTTTGGTTCCAAATTGTTTCTTTTTATCAAAGAGAATATATTTAATTTGGAAACTTTCCATAAGATTAACGCCATAAAATTCGTCTAAGATAGCCGCAATAAATTTAATAAATACATAAGAATTCCTAAACTGTTGGAAATAGTCAGATTGGTGGGGCACTCCTGATTTCATTTCACAAATCAAGACATAACCTTTACCTTTTATACATGTAAAAATAATGCCATCGCAACCTCTGTTGATGCTTTTTTTGGAATTAGGGTTAAGGTATTCACTTATCCTTATTGTTTTCCTGACATCAAGTTTCTCTTTAGCATCAAGTTTAAAGGCAAAGGTGTTGTCATCAAATCCGTAGATGGTAACCTTTTTTAATTTTGCTTCAGCCTTTTCTTCTTTTATCACAAGCGTTTTGTTGATAACCTCAAGAATAAAATTAGGCTCTGGATTAATAATATCCTTGATATGCTCAATGAGAGTATGTACTTTCTGAATATTATCATTCATAAGCAATTTCCATAGTCATTGTCATATCATCAAACATATCATTCATTTCTCTGACTTCATTGTCAAAACTACCGATTACTATCCCCAGTTCATTGATCGGGGCTGGAACTAGAGTCTGTTTTTCGGCAATATACACCCTTACCAATGAGGGTTCTAACACGTCGGTATTTGTGTACTTGTATTTTTTCAGTATCTCATCTCTGTCTTCAAACTCGTTACCGAGAATAATCAGATTATTGAGTTCCTTGATGAGATAATCGCTGTGCGTGGTGACAAAAACCTTAACGCCGGCTTTAATAAGCCTGACAAATAGCCTTGCCATTTTCCGTTGGTTGGCGGGATGGAGATTTTGTTCTGGTTCATCAATCAGCAAGATGTCGCCTTTTTGAGCGAGACATTTAATATAAAAATTAATATCTAGCAAAGACTTAACAGATGACGAAGCTAAATAGATGGGGATTAAATGATTCTTTCTACCTTTTTTGAAAGAAAAATAGATTTTATCCTCTATCACTATGTAATCACCACCCACCAGATTCCTGAATACTTTTACTAATTCAGGATGTTCTTTAATTAAGGGACTTTTTTTCTTGCTATATTCGACAATATCACGCACGAAATCTATCCCATCTTTTATAGGACGAGAATAGCGAGAAACAGTCCCATTAATCATTTTGAGAGTTGATTCTAACTTATTTGTTCCTCCTTCTTGTAGCCGTTCTATTAACCTATTTTTACTAATATCGAGTTCTCGGTGAAAAAGAGAAATCCCGGTTCTTTCTGAAGTAATAATAAACGGATTAGCAAAGTAGTCACTGAGTAAAATGCGGCCTAAAAGTTCATTAATGAACTCATTCACAAATTCAATAGATGGAATAAGTTTTCTATTCTCATTTGAGAGAAGCATTTCTAAGATACTACTATCTGTCTGCTTAAAAACTTTCAAAATTTCCTTTATGCCCATTGAAGTACGCACACCAACTTTGTAAGTCGGTTGATAATCAGCCGCAATCAGCGCATGAAAGGTTGCTTTGGAGAAATAGTCTTCGTTGGTACTAAAAATCCTTGACAGATATTCCGTGTATTGCTTAGAAATATCATCCAATACAGTCGGCAGATTTTTCTCAAGCGATTTCAGATCAAGTTTAAGTACACCGTTTTCGAGCAAACGGTGTATTTCATCTCCGATTTTGAAATCAATGTTGCTATTCCAAGTTTTTAGAAAAGCGTAAATTGCGTAGCTGGCAAACGTTTTCCCCCTATTATTTTTTCCACAAATAATGGTTAAGTCACCGAGTTCTATCTCAGTTTTTTTGTCTAACGCGCCGAGTTTTTCAAATTGGAATTTCATGTTTGGTTCATTCTCCGGATTTTTTGGGTTGGAGTATTTATCGATGACGTCCAAGATAAATCTTGGACTCCTTTATTGATGCTCAAAAGCTTTTTTAGATCATCAATAGCCATTATTTATTATCCGATAGCAAATAGTATATCATCATAGAGAAGATTCATTTCATCTATTTCTTTGTCGAAACTCGCCACTTCTATGCCCATGTCATCTATGTCAGCGCGGAGTAAGGAGTGTTTTTCAATCGCATAAGCGCTTATCAGTGACTTATTTAGTGCCTCCTCTTCGGTGTACTGGGATTTTTTCATGATTTCATTTCTGTCTTTAAACTCGTTGCAGAAAGCAATGAGATTATTTAATTGGAATTTCATTTTTACAACGCAAGGACTACAAGGATTCGTTATAAAAAAGAACTACAAGGATTCGTTATAAAAAAGAACTACAAGGATTCGTTATAAAAAAGAACTACAAGGATTCGTTATAAAAAAGAACTACAAGGATTCGTTATAAAAAAGGATTAAAACATACTAGAGTTTGTAGTAGTGGCTTTAGCCACCGTTTGTAGTAGTGGCTTTAGCCACCGTTTGTAGTAGTGGCTTTAGCCACCGTTTGTAGTAGTGGCTTTAGCCACTAGGGAGTATTGGATGAATCGGCTACTACAAACGCTAGGCGATGAATCGCCTACTACAAACGGGTAGGCGATGAATCGCCTACTACAAACGGGTAGGCGATGAATCGCCTACTACAAACGGTGTTTCAAAGTAGCGGCATCCGCTTATTCTGCTTTCATGATGTCTTTATCATGAATAGCTTCATTAGAGCCCCAGTACGCAAGCGAATCGCAAACCAATTCTCGCCCTTTGCATTTGCATTCTTCCAAGATATCTTGCATCACCAGTTCTCTGGCTTTCAACACATAAGCGATAAGGAGAACCATTGAATGCTCGTCCGAATTGGGAGACATCGGGTAGGATTTCAGGGCGTAGATGAAGTATCGACTGTCAGATTCATCTGGCTGGCGCATACAGTGGGGCGCGAAAGCCTGCCGTATAACTGGTATAGGGCGGATTTTTCCAACCCGTTGGCGCTGAGGATGGGTTACGCAACATGTCGAATAATTTGTTCGCCACTCGTGTTTGAAACTGGTTGAAGATTTTCAATTGTTCCCGATAGGCGGGATCGTTTAATTCCTTTTGGTATGCTTCTTCTGCATCTACGCTTTCTGGGTAAACGCGGAACAGTGTCACGAAACCATAATCGTCAGGATTGACACAGACAAGACTACGTTCTTCAGTCAGCCGTTGGCGGAGGTACATTTGTACTTCAATGATACGTCCCAACATTACCCGAAAACCTTCGCGGCCAAAAAAACGGAGTGTCGCCCATGCGGCTAAGGAATAACTTCCTGTTCTGGACGTTTCCAAGGTGTAATGGCCGGGATTGTAGTCCGTATTTGGGTGCAGGTAGCTTGGCACTGGACGTTCCATCAGTTGTTGAAATTCAACACGGTTTTTCACCATAAAGAGGCTGCAATTGTAGGGTGCCCACCCGGTTTTGTGGAAATCACAACCGAAGGCATCCGCAAAATGCATATCCTTGATCTGTTCATAATTGGTTTGGAGAATTTCAAGCGCGGCCGGGGAAAATTGCAGAAAATTCGTCTTAAAATTGTAGCCGCTGAAGGCGAGCCAAGCCCATCCAATCACGGCATCCGCATAAAGCATGGGCCACCCGGTAATGCGATGCTTTGCTTGAAATTCATCAATAGCTTCGCGGATTTGACGAATGGGATCAATCGCAAAGGCATCTGTAGTGCCCATGGTGCAGACAATCATGGCAATTTTATGCCCTTGTTGATAGCATTCTTCCATGACTTTTTTGAGTTCTTCTACATCCATGCAGTTATTGTTATCGGTTTGGATGTTAATGAAGTGATTCATTCCCAAACCGCTCCAGTCTGTGCAGTTCTGTTTGGCGTAGTGCCCCTGTGCCGAAACCAGTACCTTGACATCTTCACGAATGCCGGTGTACCGAGATTCCTTGCCTAGACAGCGAGTCAGTGCGTACTTGGTGCCATACAAATAGCAACCGGTTCCTCCAAAGGTGAACAGTCCTCCGGCTTCATTTTGATCCCAGCCGATCATATCGGCTACCATCGCCGCCGATTCGATTTCTGTTTTCGCCACATGCCACGAATAATCGCCTTCTATGATGTTGGGGCTAAAAATACCGCCTAGAGTGGCCCCAATGATTGAAGCGGTGTTGGCCGGGGGGATAACATTGGCCATCGTTTGGGGATGGTTCCAAATGGGCATCCCGTCGAAAAAGTTAACGAGTTCGTGGATAACCCCGGCGGGATGAGTTAATTCTTCTGTCATCTTTGTGTGGTAGGAAGAGTCATAATTGGGGACGTGAGGGTCTTCATCCCCTAAGTAACTCAGCAACGCAAGATCCCCATAACGAGGATGCTTCATATCATCGAGTAGGGCAACGGCATCCTTGAAGGTGTTTTCAAAGTGTTGATCTCGCTCATTTTCTTCCCAGGGTGATGGAAAACCTTGCTGAAGTTTTGCAAGGCGATCACGCCAAATGGCCGAAGGCAATTGTGGTTTAGGAATGTCTGCATCACACGCAGGGCAGGGCTTGATCCGGTTTTCATCTGGTGTATTCTTTGCCATTTTGACGTCTTCTCATTTCAAAGAGTTTGATTAAGGCAACTTTGCCTTCATACAGGTTATAAACTCATCAACCAAGTGTTCAAATTCGCTGGGTTGAATCATTTTTTGTTTGGCAGCGGTTTGTTTGCACTGAGTCAGGTAGTTGATAATCTCTTCGTAAAGAGATTGCTTGGCTTTTTGCTTGTCTTGTTCGGATAGGCCGAGTTTTTTTAACATTTCGGCCGCAAAAGCCGGTATAAGTTTCTTCATGTAGGAGACATCTTTGAGATAGGTGTAGATGTTATCCGTGTTTTCAGCCGGCCCAATGTCAATCACAACGGCCGGCATGAAGTCTTCTGTTTTGGTTTCGTCGGCTTGGATGACGAATTGGGCGGGTTTTAAATCGACGATGGTTCTGCCAACCAGTTTGTGGTTGTGTCGCACGGTAAATAACCAGCTTTGCAGCATGGTATTGCAAATATGAATGATCGCATTGAGCTTATCTTGGGGGCCAAATTCAGGACGTTCAAGTACTTTTCTGCCATCGTAGCCGATGACAAAGCCACCGATAGTGAAGGCGTTAATACCTAAGTTGACCATGAGACGTTTGAGTTCTCGATCTTCGATATAGATAAAGTCCTCAATGTATTGACCATATTCCGTGTTTTTATAGTTGTCTTTATGGATCGGAAATTTGGCCCATGTGCCTCTGACATCTATGCCCGTTTTCGCCGCATTTTTTTCCAATTCCTCATATATCCTGGTTTCATCTACCAAAGCTTCCGTCAGTGGTTTATCATGAGTTTCCAAATTGACTCTGTACTCGTCAGCACTCTCATAAGTTTTGTCGCAGTCTTTCATAAATCCTTTGCTGTTGTACAGTCTTATGCCCAAAGTCAAGTTGGCTTGTTTGTCAATGGCACCGAATACAAATTTCGATGCGCCGGCACCGGCGGCCATTACTTCGAGTGTCTCGGTGTTTTGAGGTTCTGGAAAGCCATACAACTTTAGGATGTCTTGATAGTAGACTTGTAGGAATTGTTTAACAAGGGCTTCCATTTCGTCTTGTATAAACTCATAGCCGGCATAATCCCGGATGAGTTCGTCGTGATTCACTTTTACTTGTGGTTGATTCACAATATTGTGTGTCCTTTGTGTTAAAGCCCGTTGTTTAATCGGTGCCTCGGCCCAAACTATTTTAGTTTGGGCCATTTTTTGATTAATCAAGGTTTGATGGTTTGTATCCAAAATTTTGCGATCTGCACGTTAATAATGGTATGTCATGTACTCTAGCGGTGGCGACAATCAGTTGCTCAGCCGGATCGCGGTGAAAAGGCGGTGGTAATTGAAATGCGTCTAGGACAATTGGCAATGTCAGTTCTAATAACGTGAGTTCGACTTTTCAATAAATTATATAAATCTTATGTTAATCAATTAGTTGATGACAATTAAGTGATTAAAAAGACATTTTTATTTCTGGAGATACCCTTACTATTAATACGTGAAAACCGAAGATTTGTGGGCATGTTTTTAACTGATTTAATGATGTCATTATAAGTAAATAATTGATATAACGACTAATTTTAGAAGCCATTGATATTTAAAGTCGAACTCACGTTAATAGACGGATACCCGGATATTTGAGGGCTTGCTCAAACCATTCGTCTACAGAACAAGAAAACGGTAGGCGATTTTTTTCGATTAATTTGGTAATTTCCCAACAAGAGATGATACTGACTCCCAAACCAGTGGTTTCGTGTTTCAGCAACCATTGGCGACGTTCTTCTGTTAGTCGTTGATGTCTAACTATCCACCATATCCAAATATGAGTATCTAACAAAATCATTTTAACACCTCCCAGTCTTCTACCGCGACTGGCTCAGTTGGATCAATATACTTGACAAGTGTGCCATGCAAGGGATAACGCGGTTCTTTTTTGGGAGCTGTTTTTTGGGGAATTTGAGCCGGGCGAATAATGACTTCAACAAAATCACCCATACGAAAGGGCAATTGGTTGATAGTTATAGTTGCGTCTTGAGTCAAGCTAAGTTGACGAGAAAATGTGGTTGGCATGGTCATATTTTCCTTTGGTTTAGGACAACGGATACACGAAAAAAACGGATAGTGTTCACTAACCGATCACGAAGCACCAACCGATCAACAGCAGTGACTTTGATAAGTTCAAAATCGGCCCATTCTATGAATTTTAAGAAAACCGTTCAAGCGAATGTTATACTTCGCACTGTTAAACAGAAAAATCATAAGTCTTAAAGACTTATGATCATTCTAAAAATTTCAAATTCTAGCCGTTTGCAGTATCTTTTTATCCGTTTATTTCGCGTATCCGTTGTACTTGTCAGTGGTACTCAAGATTGATAATGAGCCTTTTTTTGCGAATGCGCCCATTTAAATGTTTTAGAAATC
>NBMI01000213.1 GCA_002085445.1 Candidatus Parabeggiatoa sp. nov. 2 | reverse complement strand
GCTTTTGCGCGGCTTGTGCTTCCGATATCTGTTTGTGAATAGACGAAATGAGTTTGTCTTGATTGTCGGCATCTTTTTGAAAGATGGTTTCTACCTGTTGATTTAAATGGGCCTGTTCTTGGGCCGTTAGATTTTTCGCTGTCAGGACGATAACGGGTGTTGAGCGCCATTTTTCGTTGTCCTGTAAGTGGGTAAGGAATTCAAATCCGTCCATCACCGGCATATTTAAATCCAGCAAAATCAAGCTCGGTTTTTTGTGATCAAGGTGTTCTAGGGCCACTTGTCCATTTTCGGCTTGGAAGACGCGCCAACCTTGTGTTTTAATGAAAAAGCTTAGCCCTTCGCGGAGCGTTTCATCATCGTCAACAAGCATGACTAAATCGGTGGAATCGTCACCGATCTGGTATTTTTCTAAAATGGCGGCGAGTTGACTAGACACTGCTGATTTGTCAAGGCAGTCCGTCGCACCCATGGCATAGCCTTTTTGTTTGTCTTCTGCCATGGTAATTAAAATGACCGGGATGTGTGCCATGAGCGAGTCGTTTTTCAGGGTGGAGAGTATCTGCCATCCTTCCATCTCCGCCATTTGGACATTGATAACAATGGCATCGGGGCGGAGTTTGTATGCCAATTTGAGACTTTCATCTTCATTGGCTGCCACCGCTACCGCATAACCAAGTTTGCTCAGGTGATTTTTGAGCATTTCACGTACTTGTGCTTCTTCGTCAATGACAAGGACAATCCCATCACCCGGCAACAAATCGGGTATTTCGGTTTCTGATTGGGTGTGCTGCGGTTTAGCGTGTGCTGGCAATGAGAGCGTGAAGGTGCTGCCGATCCCAAATTCGCTCTCTACCCGGAGAGTGCCGCCCATCATTTCGGTGAATTGTTTGGTAATGGCTAAGCCTAAGCCGGTGCCGCCGTAGCGGCGAGTGGTGGAAGAGTCGGCTTGGGTAAAGGGTTGAAACAGTTTTTGAACTTGTTCTTCAGTCATGCCAATGCCGTTGTCAGCCACGCAAAAATTGATGTTATCGCCCTCGCGCTTGACAGCAAGATGAATAATACCCTGTTCGGTAAATTTCGCGGCATTGCTGAGTAAATTCAACAGCATCTGGCGCAATTTGGTGAGGTCTGTTTGCATTTCTCCCAACAAGTCGGGACGTTCTATTTCTAGAATATTGTTCTCCACCAGTGGTTGAACCGTGCTGAGCACTTCGTTGATGAGCGTGTCGATATTGACAGGTTCAATAAACAATTCCATTTTCCCAGCTTCGATTTTAGACAAATCGAGTACATCGTTAATCAGTCCCAATAAATGTGTACCGGCCGCCTGAATTTTTTGCAAGTCGGGAATAAAATCCTCTTGTTCTAAATCTTCGGCCTCTTCCTTTAACATTTCGCTATAACCAATAATGGCATTTAACGGGGTACGCAGTTCATGGCTCATGTTAGCCATAAATTTACTTTTGGCGGTGTTGGCGGTTTCGGCCGCTTCTTTGGCATACTTGAGCGCGTCTTCTATTTGCTGACGCTCAAGAATCTCTTGTTTTAGCGTTTTCTCTATCTGCTTGCGCTCGCCAATTTCTTGTTTGAGCAACTGATTTTGCTTAAACAGTTGTTGTTGCTGTTGCTTGCGAAGGGTGAGGTGGGCATTGACACGGGCTAGGACGACTTGTTGCTGAAACGGTTTGGTGATGTAGTCGGCCGCACCTAGCTTGAAGGCGTTGACGGTGCTGTCTGTGTCATTCAATGCGGTCATAAAAATGACGGGAATATCTCGCGTGTTTTCTTGTGATTTCAGTTTTTGACAGACTTCAAAGCCATCCATGCCCGGCATCATCACATCTAGTAGGGCCAAATCGGGGTTGGCACGCGCCGCTATTTTGAGGCCCAATTGACCTGAACTCGCTACTAATACGCGAAAGCCGGCATCTTCGGTTAAAAAATCAAACAATAATTTTAAGTTGGTGGGGTTATCATCAACAATTAAAATCGTGTCTTTGGGTGTCGTTGTCTCGTTCATATTGGATTGTTGTGCTCTATCAGTTATCCGTTATCAGGAATACAAGATTTATCTTGTCAGGAATACAAGATTTATCTTGTCAGGAGTACAAGATTTATCTTGTCAGGAGTACAAGATTTATCTTGTACGAATTGCTTTCTTTGTTATGCTGTTTCCCACTCGTGTTTTGGAGCTTCTTCAGGCTTTTCACGCACGGCGGCCGCATCTGATATAAGTTTGTGAACGGATAAGATTAAATTTTCATTATCGTAAACGTCTTTTTGAAAGATGGTTTCTACATGCGGGTTTAAATGGGCATGTTCTTCACTGCTAAGATTTCTCGCCGTCAGTACGACAACCGGTGTTGAACACCATTTTTCGTTGGCTTGCAAACGAGTAATAAATTCAAACCCGTCCATCACGGGCATATTCAAATCTAGCAGGATTAAGGTCGGTTTTTTATGATCAAGATGTTCTAGGGCAACTTGTCCATTTTCGGCTTGGAAGACGCGCCAACCTTGTTTTTCAATGAGAGGGATCAGGCTTTCGCGGAACACATCATCATCATCAACAAGCATGATTAAACCGCTGGAATCCTCACCGATATGGTATTTTTCTAAAACCGCGCCTAATTGACTAGACACTGCTGATTTGTCAAGGCAGTCCGTCGCACCCATAGCATAGCCTTTTTGTTGATCCTCTTCCATGGTAATTAGAATCACTGGTATGTGTGCCATGAGTGAGTTATTTTTGAGGGCAGAGAGTATCCGCCATCCTTCCATCTCCGCCATCTGAACATTGAGAAGAATGGCATCGGGGCGGAGTTTGTAAGCTAATTTTATACCCTCATTTTCATTCGCGGCCACTGCCACCGCGTAGCCGAGTTTGCTGAGGTCTTTTTTGAGCATTTCACGCACGGTGGCATCGTCATCGATGACGAGGACAATTCCATCTCCTTTTAATAAGTCGGGAGGTTCGGGTTCGGCTTTTGCGTCTTCTTGTGGTTTGGTTTGTATTGGCAAAGAAATTGTTAAGGTGCTGCCTTGCCCAAATTCGCTGTCCACTCGAATGGTGCCGCCCATCATTTCTGCGAATTGTTTGGTAATGGTGAGGCCTAGGCCGGTACCACCGTAGCGGCGAGTGGTGGAAGAGTCGGCTTGGGTAAAAGGTTGAAAGAGTTTTTGAACTTGTTCTTCAGTCATGCCAATGCCATTATCGGCCACGCAAAAAGTGACCCAGTCGCCCTCGTGGTTGATTTCAAGACGAATAAGACCATTTTCAGTAAATTTTGCGGCATTGCTAAGTAAATTCAACAGCATTTGGCGGAGTTTGGTCATGTCCGTCTGCAGTTCTCCCAACACGTTGGGATGTTCTATTTTTAGGGTATTGGCCTTTTTTTCTATCAGTGGTTGGACAGTGCCAATCACTTCGGTAAGGAGAATTTGGAGATCGATACGCTCAACAAACAAGTCCATTTTGCCCGCTTCGATTTTAGAGAGATCAAGCACGTCATTAATCAGTCCTAGTAAGTGTCTACCGGCCGCGTGAATTTTTTGTAAGTCGGGAATGAAATCGTCTTGTCCTAAGTCTTCGGCATCTTCCTTTAACATTTCACTGTAGCCCATGATGGCATTTAAAGGGGTACGCAGTTCGTGGCTCATATTAGCCAGAAATTGACTTTTTGCAAGGCTGGCGGCTTCGGCCGCTTCTTTGGCCTGTTTTAGGGCCTCTTCTATCCGCTGACGTTCAGCAATTTCTTGATTCAGTGCCTCTTCTATTTGTTTGCGCTCGATAATCTCTTGTTTGAGCAATTGATTGGCTTCTGACAGCTCTGCTGTGCGTTCTTGAACCTTTTGTTCTAATTCTTGCTTGTGTTGGCGATCTTGTTCAATGAAGCGCAGATAGGTTTTAATTCTATTGATTAATTGGGGAGTATCAATCGGTTTAGTGAGATAATCGGCGGCTCCGATAGCAAAGCCTTTTTGCAGGAATTCTTCCGATTTGTAGGCCGCTGTCAGAAAAACAATGGGAATGTGTTGGTTTTTTTTCCGCGAGCGGATGGCTTGTGCAGTTTCAAAACCGTCCATGTCGGGCATTTGCACATCAAGAATAATTAAGTCCACCGGTTGTGTCATCAGGATTTTTAGGGCAGCCGCGCCGGAGTCGGCTTCTAAAATGTTGACATCAAGGTATTCTTTAATCAAAGTGTGCAAGGTAAAGATATTTTTTTGATTGTCATCGACAATAAGCACATTTATCGTTTCAGTACTTGACATGTTTCGCCTCTTTGGGAATAAGACAGGGGCCCGTTTGTAGTAGGCAGGGGCCCGTTTGTAGTAGGCGATTTATCGCCTTAATTTGTAATAAGCCATTTATCGTTAGACTCCGCCTACCAAACTAAAGTTTGGACACCTGTTTTAAAACGCTTTGGTACCTACCTAAATTGTTTGTGAGTATTGCCTGATGATGCTTATGTAAGGTCGAAGCATTGGCAATGAGTTGACGAATACGCAAGATTAATTCATCTTGATCGTAAGTGTCTTTTTGAAAGATGGTTTCTACATGTTTATTTAAACGTGCTTGTTCTCCAGCAGAGAGCTCTGTTGAAGTCAGTACGACAACGGGCGTTGAATGCCATTTATTATTGTCCAGTAAGTGGGCCAGAAATTCAAATCCATCCATGACGGGTAGCGCTAAATCGAGTATAATAACAGCCGGTTTTTTGTGGGTCAGTTGTTCTAGGGCCACTTGTCCATTTTCTGCTGGTAATACGCGCCAACCTTGACTTTCAAGGAGACTGGTAATATCGTGACGAAATATTTTATCATCTTCAATAACCATGACTAAACCGGTTGAGTCATCACCGATAGCGTGTTTTTCTAAAATCGCGGCTAATTGACTACGCACCGCTATTTTGTTAATGCAATCCGTCGCTCCCATGGCATATCCTTTTTGTTTATCGGCTTCGGTGGCTGTCATTACAATTATTGGGATATGTGCCAAGAGCGAGTCATTTTTCAGAGTAGAAAGTACTCGCCATCCTTCCCTATCAGACAATTGGACGTTGAGAAAAATGCCATCGGGACGGAGTTTTTTGGTTAATTTTAAACCTTCATCTCCATTCGTTGCCACTGCTACCGCGTAACCGAGTTTGCTTAGGCCATTTTTAAGCGACTGACGCATGTTGGCTTCGTCATCAATGATAAGGACAACACCATTCATATCCAATAACACGGGTTGTTGAGTTACCGATTGAGTGTCTGCATGTTTGGTTTGTACTGGTAAAGTGAGTGTGAAGGTGCTGCCTTGTCCAAATTCGCTTACGACACTGAGAGTGCCGTCCATCATTTCCACGAATTGTTTGGTAATGGCTAAGCCTAAGCCGGTGCCGCCGTAGCGGCGGGTGGTGGAATAGTCGGCTTGGGTAAAAGGTTGAAAGACTTTTTTCTGCTGTTCTTCTGTCATGCCAATGCCATTGTCAGCCACGCATAAATTCACCCAATCGTCATCACGCTTGACTTCAAGACGAATCGTACCCTGTTCGGTAAATTTGGCGGCATTGCTGATTAAGTTTAAAAGCATTTGACGCAATTTTGTGATATCAGTGTGCATGTCGCCTAAGTTGTCATCCCTTATGATTTTTAGGGTATTAGCCTTTTTTTCAACCAGTGGTTGAACGGTAGAAACGACTTCGTCAAGGAGGGTGGCAAGATCGAAAGTTTCAAAAAATAAATCCATTTTGCCAGCTTCGATTTTAGAAATATCGAGTACGTCATTGATAAGTCCCAATAAATGCTTGCCGGCCGCGTGAATTTTTTGTAAGTCTGGGATAAAATCTTCTTGTTCTAAATCTTCGGCTTCCTCTTGTAGCATTTCGCTATAACCGATGATGGCATTTAACGGGGTACGGAGTTCATGACTCATATTTGCCAAAAACTGACTTTTCGTGAGATTAGCGTCCTCGGCTATCTTTTGTGCTTGTTCCGCTTTATTTTTAGCGAGTAACAATTCGGCCGTGCGTTCATCAACTCTTTGTTCTAATTCATAGCGTGCCTTTGAGAGTTCGGCCGTGCGCTCCTTAACTTTGCGTTCCAAGTCTATTTTATACTGGCGATCTTGTTCAATGAAACGCACATAAGTTTGAATTCTGTTAATGAGTTGTGAGGCATCAATTGGTTTGGTGAGATAGTCGGCGGCCCCGATAGCATAGCCTTTTTGTTGGAATTCTTCCGATTTGTAAGCTGCGGTGAGAAAAACGATTGGAATGTGTTGACTTTTTTTCCGCATGCGAATGGCTTTTGCCGTTTCAAAACCGTCCATGTTTGGCATTTGCACATCAAGAATAATTAAGTCCACCGCTTGTTTCATCAGTATTTTTAACGCGACAACACCGGAATCAGCTTCAAAAATGTTTACGTCAAGATATTCATCAATCAAGGTGTGCAAAGTAAAGAGATTTTTTTCATTGTCATCGACAATAAGCAGATTTACTGGTTTTGCAATTAACACATTAGCCCTCTTGGGTAATATCAGTTATCAGTTATCAATGCGAATTAAGGGTTAAATTGAATCTTATAAATTCAACTGAAGTGGAAAACGCGCTTTGACGCGCTTTGACGCAAGAGACATCAACATAAGCTTGCGCTTGCATGCGTAACAGGCGTGCGTTATTTTCAAAAACGCGCTTTGACGCGCTTTGACGCAAGAGATATTTTCTGGTTATTTAGACTACCTGATTTAGGGGCCATAAAACGTTTTGAATGGTTTCAAATTAAGTTATGGCCCCCAATTGCGCCTCATTATCCATATTTTTTGTAGGTGTTTTATTACAACGAGTCCTTATAGCACCTCGATTGAATGGGCTATAAAATAAACGCGCTTTGACGCGCTTTGACGCAAGAGATATTAACATAAGCTTGCGTGCGTCACTTGCGAGCGTTATATTTTTTTTATAACTTCTCAATCAGAAGCTTTTAGAAATCCTTGATTTCATAATAATTAATTCAACCCTTAATTCGCATTATCAGTTATAGTTTGTAGTAGGCGCTTTAGCGCCCAAGTCTATAATAAACGTTTCAGCGCCTAAAGTGTACGTTTGTAGTAGGCGCTTTAGCGCCCAAGTCTATAATAAACACTTCACCGCCTAAAGTGTACGTTTGTAGTAGGCGCTTTAGCGCCCAAGTCTATAGTAAACACTTCAGCGCCTAAAGTGTACGTTTGTAGTAGGCGCTTTAGCGACGTTTGTAGTAGGCGCTTTAGCGCCCAAGTCTATAATAAACGCTTCAGCGCCTAAAGTGTACGTTTGTAGTAGGCTTCAGCGCCTAAAGTGTACGTTTGTAGTAGGCGCTTTAGCGCCTAAGTTTATCGTTTGTAGTAGGCGCTGGGCGCATTCCCCTTTTCCGGGTAATTAATGTAACTCATTGATTTTACTGAACGGCCTTTCTAGTCGTCCCAAAAACTTTATAAATCAATTATTTATAAAAATGACCCGTTTTTTTGGGAAAGCGCCTACTATAAACTTAGGCGCTAAAGCGCCTACTACAAACTTTAAGCGCTTACTATAAACTTAGGCGCTGAAGCGCCTACTACAAACTTTAAGCGCTTAGGCGCTGAAGCTTTTCTATAGACTTAGGCGCTGAAGCGCCTACTACAAACGCGAACCCTTTCCCTTTCAGCGATATAGCCACACTCGCATTAGTGAAATGAGTTTATCAGTGTCTACCGGTTTGGCGAGATAGTCATCCGCGCCGGCTTCAATACATTTGGCTTTGTCGCCCTTCATGGCTTTTGCGGTGAGGGCGATAACGGGTAGTTGACGGTGGTGTGGTTGTGTTCTGATTTGTTGTATGGCTTCATATCCGTCCATTTCGGGCATCATAATATCCATTAATACAATGGCAATGTCTTGATGTTCAGTTAATGATTCGAGGGCTTCTTTGCCATTTTCAGCGATCAGGACTTCCATATCGTTGTCTTCTAAAACGGTCATCAAGGCAAAGGTGTTACGCATATCGTCATCCACAATCAACACTTTTTTCTGCCTCAAAATGGCCGTTTTGTCATGCACCATATGGAGCATTTTGTTCCACTTGATGGAGAAATAGGGTGGCTTCGTCTAGTAAGCGTTCTGGCGATCTCACGGTTTTGACGGTGAGGTTGTCCGCGTAGCGTTGTAATAATGTTTCTTCTTGCGGCAGTAGTTCGCGCTCAGCATAAATAATCACTGGAATTTGGGAGAGGTTTTCTTTATCTTGTAGTTGTTCAAGCAATTTTAGGCTGGTTCCTTGTTCAACTTCAACGTCTAAAATAATGCAGTCAAACTGGGCACGGTGCAGGTGTTCAGCGGCAGACTTGACGGTTGTGGCGAGCGTGGTTTGGATATCTCCTCCGTCAATCAATCCGAGAATCTGGTGCGTTTTGTTGTCAACAACCACTAAGAGGTTTTTCACCGTACTGGCTAGAAATTGTTCTATCTTTTTGAATGCGTTGCCGATTTCTTCCATATTGACGGGTTTGAGCAAGTAGCCGATAGCACCCATTTTTTTCGCATCCA
>NBMI01000212.1 GCA_002085445.1 Candidatus Parabeggiatoa sp. nov. 2 | reverse complement strand
TGCCTTTTAATTTTGTCGTGTCAAAATAATACAATGACATCCGCATGGCGTAACCTCGAAAATGAGTCATCCAGTGTTAGTTGGCATACACCGCTGACGCTATCGATCTCACAACCAAGAACGCGCTTGCGTTCACACTGAGTTTGCCAAAATCTGTGGATAAAGCCTCGGAATGTCGTTATACAGACGATGAAAGTATGTGCATTATGCCAATTAATGAGTTTTCAGACTATCCAACAATATCTTTTGCTGAACTGCTCCCAATTGTTCAAGCATTACCACAGCCTGAAAAGTGGCAACTCATGGAAATTTTACAACATGATGTTCTTGAAGACATTTCGCCGCTGGAACACCATAAGACGTATTGGATTTGGACACGCTAAAAGCGGACAGGAGGCTAAAGCCGACTAAACTTTAGTGCCCTTTAGGGTACAGTAGCTCTCAGTTGGCTGAGGTGGTATGGAAAATAAGCAGAACAAGTGTAGCTAATTGCCTAGTGCAGGAGAGCATAAGTTCCCATACCACTTCCGCCATAAGCGGGGGCTCATGGCTAAAAGCGGACAGGAAGGAGGCTAAAGCCGACTAAACTTTAGTGCCCTTTAGGGTACTTGAGCTTTCAGACAGTTGGCTGAGGTGGTATGAAAACTTCCGCTTTACTGTACTAGTGCATTTGCCAAGGCGTTGCTAGATGGACTCAATGGCGAAGCGGCTGACAACAAAGGCCGCGTCCCATTTGACATGCTGCGCCGCCATGTCCTTGAATCGGTTGAATAAATGACCGAAGGCCTCCAAAAACAGACGATACCCAGAATTACTGGAACGGGGGCCTTTTTGGATTTGGTGTTGGCGAAGAACTAAATTGAAGGTGTGAGTATATTGATTTGAGGTTAAAATACATTCCAACGTCGGCGCGTTGGAACGATAAAAAAGTGATTTATAGACGTTCAGAAAACTAAATTCTGAGAAACCAAGTTTCTTGAATAAACTTGGTTTCTATGCTATGAAATTATTTATCTGAAAAACGAGAGGAGGAAGGTTATATGCCATTAGAAATAGATGAAGAAGAGAGGCCGAAAATGGGATCTGTCAATCACAGTCTAGCTCAATCACAATTAACCGCATTGCTTTCTAATGATAAACGGTTTAGAACGATGATTGAATTAAGTTTAGACGCGAGCCAGATAGATTTAAGTCAATTTGGCCTCAAGGCTAAAGATGAATTAATACCAGACATTTGTATTTATCACAAAGCGAACGTATCACGTCCAACCGAAAAGGGGCGAGATATCCTGAAAATGCCACAAATGCCATCGCTAGTCATTGAAATCCTGTCACCCAAACAAACTATTAATGAAATTCTCACCAAATTTGATGCCTTTTTTGCTTTGGGGGTTAAATCCTGTTGGTTAGTAGTACCAGCGACAGAATCCATCACTGTTTATTCCGCACCGACTGATTTTAAGACTTTTGGTACGGAAGTGGCTGAGATAATTGATACAGGCATGGACATTCACTTATCTAGGGAAAATATTTTTGAATGGTAACTCGCCGTCGTTGCTCATTATTTTCTTAAAGAAGCGTGATTTGTTAAAAATTCGTATCTTATCAAAATTTGGTGGTATCTCTTAATGTAGCCCAGGGGCATCGCCCCTAGCAAGCCCCAAAGGGGCGACATTAATAAAGCCTGGGGCATCGCCCCAGGCAAGCGACATTAATAAAGCCTGGGGCATCGCCCCAGCAAGCCCCAACGGGGCGATGAAATAGAAATCCGATTTTTCCAAAAAATCGGATTTCTCCCTGAAGCAGCCATGCCGGTATTAAAATTATGCGTACATTAGGAACCATGCCTATAGAAGAATTTATAGGTTGCATTAAAAATGGAGAGATTCCATTATATGCTCCTGAAGGAACCAGTCGAGGTGGCTGGGATTTTAAGAGGGATTATTTCAAAACTTTTCAAGCAAAAACAAGGTGTAATAAGTTAGGAATGTGGGCCATTGTTTACCATGAATGGGTAAAGGAACTCGCTAAATGGATAGGTAACAGACAATGCCTAGAAATTATGGCTGGTGTAGGATGGTTAGCAAAAGGTTTGAAACAGTGTGATGTCAATATCATAGCAACTGATAACTTTTCAGGTTATGGCAAACAACACGCCAAAATAGAACCGGTTTTTCCAATCTCCAATTATGAAGCTTCCGAAGCGATTATGAATATCAACGCCGATATTTTAATAGCTTCATGGCCACCTTACGCCAGTGACTCCATAGTTAAAGCATCTGATATTTGGGGAACCGAAAAACCTATAATCTATATAGGAGAGGATCAAGGCGGTTGTAATGCGACTGATGCTTTTTTTGAACGGTTCAAACTGATTCAAAATCATCCTGATATACCACTCAAAAGTTGGAGTGGGATACATGACTCTGTAAAAATAGGCTATTGGCAGCCAACAACAAAATGAGTTTTAGGAAAAACGAGAGGATTTGTAGGGTGGTTGGCTTCGCACTCGGAACTCAAAAAATATCACCCTCTTTCTAGTACAGGAGGGCGGAAATATCCATACCACTCCTCCTCAGCCAACTTGTCTAATAGCTCAAGTACCCTAAAGGGCACTCAAAAAAAGCGCGACAAGCGCGGCAACTTAATGGACGCTGCCTCGTCCAAGTGAACCTTGGACTCCGGAAATGGTGTGTAGGCTGCCTCCTACGCAGTTGCCCCAATGCCATATCGTAACGCTTCAGCCTCAGAATAAATTCTTACGTTTCGCATCGTTCAGCTAAAGCCTACTACTAATAGTGCCCTTTAGGGTACTTTAGCTTTATTTATTTATGCTTCAGTACTTATCATTTTTCATTAGTATAAATGGTGCTGAACGACATGAGTTATGATTCAGTTAAAACTCGCTTTGAAAAAAGGGGGATGCTAAAATGCTTTGAGGTAGTAAGTGCCTTGGAATCTTTGGGATTTACGGTCAAAGAAGGAAAAAGTCCTAATCATAAAATCTTTGAACATGATGAACTTCCCGGATTTACAACCGGCTCTTTTAACTGTGGACGGGAAAAATGGTGAAGTTAAACGACCCTATCTACGCAAAATCCTTAAAGTTCTCAGGGATTACGAGGACGAATTAAAAGCACTGCAAGGAGAATGACATGTTTGAACCGCATGAATACGCCATCACCGTCAGAAAAGTGAGCATTGACGGAGAACAAATTTTTGAAGCCCAAGTGAGAGAATTGCCCTATGTAGCTGAATATGCAGAAACTTTTGAGGAGGCCTACCAACTCGCCATCGATACGATCCAAACCTCAATGGCAATGTTTGCCGAAAAAGGCAAACCGTTTCCACCGCCTTCTCAACCCGAAGAGGATGAATATAGTGGCCGTATTACGCTGAAACTGCCCAAATACTTGCACCGACAAATCGCACTCGCCGCACTTCATGAAGAACTGAGCTTGAATCAATACATTTTATCGCTATTATCCTACCGTGTGGGTGCCGAAACGGCCCAAAAATTGAATTTTGCCAGAGCCGGTTTGCAACTGGCTCAGTAACGTTGAAGTAAGAATCGGAACCGTTTCGGACCGGGTTGCAAACTGGGGTGTGGTTGGGCCAATTTTGCTTTTTCACCCTATTTTGAGGCTCGTTGTCATATCGTCGATATGACATAAAACTAGGGTGAAAAAAGACTATTGGCACCGGTTTAACTCCCCAGTTGCAATCCCCGTCCAGCACTTGAATTTTATTTGTTATTGTGGTTTAATTTATATGTTGTGCAAGGTACGCCTTGCACTCCGGAGAAATTAAGTCCAAACTGAAGTTTGGACTCCGGATGCCTCCGGATGTATCCGAATGTATCCTGAGGGCAAAACTTAAATTAATTAAATGGAACAATAAACATGTCAAACACTTTTCCTCACGGTTATGCGTTACTCATTGGTGTCGGTAAATCGGCAGTGCCAAATTGGTCGTTGCCGGTAACAGTTAAGGATGTGCTGGCACTTCAATCAATCCTCACTGATCCGCTGTGCTTATGATGAGGATCATATTCGTTTATTGCATGATGCCGAGGCCACTCGTCAGAAGATTTTAACTGGACTCGATTGGCTAAAAGAACAGGCCGACGCTGATCCACATGCGACAATGATTGTTTATTGATAGCCATCATCTGGCCGATACCGCCCTTGATGCGGAAACTTTTACAGCGCATTTGCGTCAGATACCGGCTCAACGTTTGTTCGTGGTGATTGATAGTTGTCATGCAGAAGGGATGGCGGCGGCTAAGCATCAATTACCGTCTGGGTTTTCCAGTCATGCGATGCCAGAGCATTTAATCAAAACACTGTCTCAAGGTGAAGGGCGCGTGGTTTTTACCTCGTCGCATGGCAAACAACAGTCTTGGATACGGCCAGATCATGACATGAGTATTTATACTTATCATCTGATTGAGGCGTTGCAAGGCAAAGGTAATCAGGCCGGCGATACGGCAGTGCGTATTTCTGATCTAATGGACTATTTGAGTAAAACGGTACCTGAAAGTGTCCGTCATTTCTACTACAAACCTTACAAAGCAAAGCAAACGCCTTTTTTTAAGCTGGCGAGTGGAAATTTTCCGGTGGCCGTTTGTCCCAAGCATGCCGCCGTTGACGGAATAACGGGTTTGGAAGAACCTGAAGGGCAAGTACCGTTAAATTCGCCGTTTTATATGGAACGGCCTCCGATTGAGGCCGATTGTTATCAGGCCATTATTAGGCCTTATGCGCTGATTCGTATTAAAGCACCTCTGGCAAATGGGGAAATCGTCTTTAATGACGCGGGTGCTTCATCATGCTGAACAGCATGGCTATCGCACAGCTTCTTTGTCTTTTCAGCAAGCCGATAACGTGAGGCTGGCCGATCTTGACAAATTCTTACAATGGTTCTGTGCCGGTGTGACTCGGAAATTAAAGTTACCGACTAACAAAGTGGCCGAGTTATGGGATTATTTTTTAGGTAGCAAGGATAATAGTAGCGAATACTTTGAAAACGAGCTATTAACAGAATTTACCACGCCGCTGGCGTTAGGTTTGGACGATGTTGATCGGATTTTTGAACATCAGGAAATCGCCAGTGATTTTTTTGGACTCTTGCGTACATGGCATGAACAAGGCAAAAAGTCTATATTCCGTTAAATATCAATCAATCCCCGTTTAACGTCGGCACGGCCGTTGAGTTGTCCGAATTTACGTTAGCACAAGTGCAAGAATTGGTACAACGACATCAACTGGAATGGACAGACGCGCAGATTGAGCGGTTGATGAACCCTACTTAATCCGAAAGGCACTTTACAAGATTGCTCATGATAAAATGACACTAGAGCAATTGCTCAAAAAGGCCCCCACAGAAGAAGGCCCGTATAACGATCACTTGCGTCGCCATCTAGTCAACTTAGAACAAGACGCGCAACTACGCGCCGCCATTAAAAAAGTAGTTGCCAAGAGAAAACCGATAGAAATCGATTCCACCGAAGCATTCAAACTTCGCAGCATGGGACTCATCAAACTGCAAGACAATGCAGTGATGCCATTGTGTAATTTATATCGCGACTATTTTAGTAAGCGACTATAATACCGAGTGCAGGAGAGCGGAAGTTTCCATGCCATCTACAGCCAACAGCTAAAGCAGTTGTCTAAAAGCTAAAGTAGGCTAAAGCCTACTAACTCTCTTATAGTGCCCTGATACGTCACGATAGCTTTTAGACAACGGCTTTAGCCGTTGGCTAAGAAAAGGTATCGGATACGTGCCAACCCCAAAGGTGTTGAATATTAATGGCTACTAACTCTCTTATAGTGCCCTTTAGGGTACTTAAGCTTTTAGACAACGGCTTTAGCCGTTGGCTAAGAAAAGGTATCTGATACGCGCCAACCCCAAAGGGGTTGAATATGAAACGCAGTAACTCGCGTGGCGAGATAATAAAACCTGTGGAAAATGTCTCGAATACGTGCAAACCCTAACGGTGTTGAATGTTAACGGTAATAGTATTGATATAATCTCTAAAAATTCATACTGTTATAGTTTAAAAAAAACAGTGATAATCATGTTATTATTAACCTTTGGAACAAATAAACCAGACCCGTTTTTGGAAAACACCTCGGACGTTTACCAAACATCGAAAGTGTTAATAACCTATACTTGGAGTAAAAAACCTGCTAAATCAAAACGACGAATACAAAGTCGGTGGCAGCCTCCCTAACGATGCGCCCAGCTACGTGCCACGACAAGCCGATAAACAATTCTATGAAGCCCTAAAAAACGGTGAATTTTGTTATGTGCTAAATGCACGACAGATGGGAAAATCCAGTTTACAAGTCCGAACTAAGCAACGTTTACAAAAAGAAGGGTTTGTCTGTGTTGTCATTGATATTAGTAGCATCGGCGCTAAAAATATCACGCCCGAACAATGGTATGCCGGTAGTAATAAGTTTGTAGTAATAAGTTTGTAGTAGTCGCTTTAGCGACTTAAACTATAAAATTGTAGTAATAAGTTTCTAGTAATAAGTTTGTAGTAATAAGTTTCTAGTAATAAGTTTGTAGTAGTCGCTTCAGCGACTTAATACTTAAGGGATGAGCGTGAAAATAATATACCCATAGAGAAACAAAGTTTTTTTAACTGTGTGGGTATTTTATTTAGCCACAACTCCCTTAGTAGTGTTTGTAGGCTAAAGCGACTACTACAAACATTAAGTCGCTAAAGCGACTACTACAAACATTAAGTCGCTAAAGCGACTACTACAAACATTAAGTCTTTTTGCGTTTATAGCAATCCGTTTATTTCGCGTATCCGTTGTACTAGAGACCTTATTTGGGGGCCATAAAAGACTTTAGAAGCTTTCAAATCAAAGTCTGGCCCTATAATCGCTCACCAAACTTTAGCTGGAGTCCAAACTTTAGCTGGAGTCCAAACTTTAGTTTGGCAGGACAGGAGTCGTTTGAGTTTGGCAGGAGTCAAATCGCACCTGAATACAAATACCATCCCTTTAAGGATGCTCTCTGTTCCGTGCGTTTTCCATTCCCGGTGCGTTTTCCACAGACACCATCCCTTTTATTAATAAAACGCTTAAGAGAAAAACGTTATAAAAAAGGGTTGGTGGTGTTGAAACTATTTGAACGGCCTTATTTGAGGGCCATAAAATACTTTAGAAGCTTTCAAATCAAAGTCTGGCCCTATATCGCTTACTAATACATCCGTTAAAAACAAAAACCATAAGTTTGGACGACTGCCAAACTCAGTTGTAGTCCGTTATTCACCTGTGGATGATGGGTATCTTGAAAAACAATCATGGCTTTTTTATTTAAATGAGGCTTAAAGTGCCAAAATTCGGCTAATCTGATTTCTACATCAGAACCTAAAATCAGCAAATCGAGTTTTTCGTTGACTGTAAAAGAAAGACTGTCAGTCTGTATTATTGTGACATGATCCTCTAATTCTTTTTCTGCTATTCGCCTTTTAGCGACGGCATAGATATCGGCCTCTTTCTCCAAAGAAATTAACTTGCCACGCCCATTTTGCTGTAATGCGCGAGCTATCGCTTGGGTTAAAAAACCTCTCCAAGCGCCGGTTTCCAAACAAACAACCGGTTTAATCAACCGTACTATGGTATAAAAAAATTCAATTGTTTCTATTTCAGGTGTCCACTCATCAAGCATAGACCATAAATGAGGTTCAGAGCATTCAGTGCTTGGACGGGATTTTTCTCGGAGCCTATTTTTATTTGGAAAGAGAAAAGATAATCTTGCCGGCGGTTTATTAGTCTTTTCCCATTTTTCAAGCTTTTCCTTTAATTTAGCTTCGCCGCCAAACCAAGGTTTAGCGCGATAACTTTTTAAGTAATATTCTGGTCTATTTTTCAATTCTTTGACAGTATGGCCCACATTTATAACGAGATCGTGTTCAAAACGCGCCACTATGTAGCCGGCCTTTTTTATATCCCTAGAAAGCAGACCATCATTTGGAAAGATAATACCTTCTCTTTCGGGAAGGGAATGAATTCGTATGCCCTGTTCCAAAATTTCCCGTCTGATTACACATGAAGTGCCACTATTTTTAGACAGTTCATAGACAATGCGTCCATGAGAATGCCTTAACTGAGAAGGTGGAATAGCACCCACTCCTCCTAATACCTCATCAGTAGGCAATGGCCCAAATAGGGAAAGTTGTCCAAGTGATGGAAAATTTTCAAATAAATCAATCGCTTTATCGGCCCAATTGGGGAGATATTCCAAATCATTTTCACTGATATGGATAAATTTTCCTAGTGCTTTTTCTAAACCGATATTAATTGCTTCTCCACCTATATTATTAGGTAAAAATATCGCATTAGCATGGGGTGTTTTATCGCAAAAATCATTGATGATCGCTTTGGAATGGTCAGATGATGCGTTATCAATAATAAAAATTTCATAAGGAACAGATAGGGTCTTTTTATAACTTTCGAGTGTTTTAAACAGAAGTTCGGCTCTGTTCCAATTTAAGACAACTGTGCTGATTAACGGTAAATTTTTATCCATTTAGGTTTAATTTCTTGAATATTACATAAAACTATCAGTTTAAAGACCACAATCAACTCAATCCGATTTCTGTAACTGTTCAGCAGAACAATATCGGCTCCAGAAATCGGCGTTTTTTAAAAAATCAGATTTCTTTAATCCATAAGCTGGGCTAGGTTTGCAACTGGGGTGTGTCTGTTGAGCCATTTTTGTCACTCACAGTCAACAATGGTGGGCAACACGTTGGGGTCAATACCATTAAATTAAGAGCATGTAGCCACCCAGAGCGAACGAGGCAAAAGTTTCTTCGAGCCTTTTGCAGAACGAAGCTTCCTTACACTCAGCGACGCTAAACCCACCACATTCGTAGATAAATGGTGGGTGTAACGAAGTTCTGGGTGGCTACCCCAAGGAGTCAAATGGCATTGCATCCTACCTGACTCGCCTAAGCAACGGATGCCAATGAAGTGCAGCGGAATTTGCGGTCAGTGTTAATTTGCTTTGTTATGTTTCTTTTCCAAACCTTCAAGGTGAACACGCTTTGCCTCTCTTTTTCGTTTTCTTTCTACACGCCGACAAGCACGACATCTGACAGCAGTTGTCCACAAATCGCCTTTAGCAATTTCATACCACCATTTTTGCTGCGTTGCTTTCCAGACTTCTTGTTTAGCACAATCTTTGCAGGTAAAAGGAATGTCATCGTAATAGCCACGTTCTACTTATGCGGGTAAACCGTAACTAACATTTGGGCCTAGTAAAGATGGATTTACCAACACCTTCCCTTTAAGCGTTTTTTGACGGGCGGCAGCTTTCTCTCTTTCAAGTTGCGCGTTTAGCTTCTCTTTCTTACGCGCTCTCTTTGCCATAATTTCACTTCGATGTAGTTTTCCGCTTTTCATGTTGAAAAATAACTTATTATACTCAATGTTCAAGTTTTTGATGTTATTTGGCTTTGCGGCAATCACAGAATGACTGTTTAGATATGCAACTCATTGAATTTTTAGGCACTAAAATAATATTTATATTGAAATCAAAGGCTTACAAAAAACTTGCTCATCGAGTTATAGGTATGTATTTTTGAATCATGAAGTCCAACCATCCGTTCGGCAAGAGTCCAAACAGGAGTCCAAACTTTAGTTTGGCAGCAGGACTCCAAACGACGACTGTACAGCAGATTAGCGCAGTACAGCGAATCCCATAAATCAACGAATTGTTGAATCAAGACTATCGTGATTATTTAGAACAAAACCCTGAAAACACAAAAAGACTTTTTTGTAGTAAACTTTACCGGCGTTGATCTGTTTCGTTCTGGTAACGCAACCGGGCCAAATCTTGATAAGGTGAGAATTCCACCTAGAAATGGCACAGTTGATATAGAAATATACGAAAAACAAGTCAATGGAGAAATAATGACTTACGTGGATTCCACCAGTGGTGGCCTATCAACTTTTGACGCGCCTTTACCAAGTCAACATAAAAACGCACACTGGTGGAAAATACCAAGCAGTACCATTATCCCTGATGGACTGGTGATTACAAAAGATCATACGATTAAACAACTTGATATCACTCATTATACGATTCAACCATCCAATGACATGCCATTGACAGAGTATAAACGCTTATTACGCATCCTAGCAAAGTCAGCACAGCCGACTTTTTGATTTTCTTTGACGACTTTGGAGTCACTTATGGTTTTTTGAGGAGATAACAATGGAATTTAATAAACGAGAACTTCGCACCATTATGGGCGCGTTGAAATTACAAATTGAAACTTATAGAAAAATCGAAAGTCAAGACGACAAAGAGGCTTTGGCTGAAGTGATTATGGATAGAGGTTATACAGAAAGCCTTTTGAGTGCGGTGGAAGAGTACTATAATCAACTGAATCATCCGTTTTTTGAGGTTTCGTCTCTAAGACAATCTGTTGCCACTGGCAAAGCCTACTTATGATAGGTAGAACACAACATTCACAAGTCTCCTGAGACTTGTGTATAACGATCAGTGTTGGCGCGTCAATGTCATTATTGAATCAATGTAATTGATTGATATATATAATTAATTTAATTAATTTTCCAAATATTTGCTATTCTCAAGTACTGAACTTGAAAAGGGTGAAAAGTTTGGTAAAGAAAACCGTATCTTTATTGACTTTCAATCTTTTCATTAAGCCGAGAAAAATTTTTGGTAAGAGTCCAAGCACAGGAGCCGCCAAACTAAAGTTGGCCGACTCCTGCCAAACGGATTATCGAGTATTTTACCCGTCGATAGAAGACTACTTGAGCTTTTAGACAACGGCTTTAGCCGTTGGCGTTGGGGTGGTATCGAAACTTCCGCTTTACTGTACTAGGTTAGGCAGAACTTCCTAATTTCGTGACTTTATCAATCCACTTAACTCTTTGTTGCTCCGTTGAAGTATTGATGGAGCCAATTGAGATGACTTTAACTGGCTTGATACCACTAAATTCCAGAATGGTTTTCTTCATTTGATTATGTCCGGGCATACGGAACACCCAACGATAATACCAGGGTGGTGTATCCATTGTTACAATCAATTGGGCGCTTCGGCCGGCCCTTTTAGCAGAGCGGGCATCGCCCCCCACCACGTCGGATAAACAAAAACCAAATGTTGTGCCTATTTGATGGCTTGTTGGGCTTTAACAAGATCAGATTCAAGTGCCTGAATCTTATGGTATCCGCTCCAAAGTACCGGATCGAATTCCAACTCTCCCAGATATATCTGTTGAACTTCATTACCCGCCTCCTCAGCTCCTTTTGCGTATGCTTGGGCGAGTGTCCCACAAAAGCTTTGTTTCTGAGGATGGCCTAAGATCACCAATATGGTCTTACTCAGATAGCAATTTTATAGACAAATATGGACATGTCCACGTAATGGGGCAGACATTTCACACCTGTGTATAAGGGAGGTATCAACCCTTTATCCAGTCACCTAATGGAAGTTCAGGTTACTTCTTTGACTTTTTAGATTAATCAAAAATTGTTGCGCTTCTGTTGGAAAAGGTCTAACCCGTTTGCTTGGGTGCAGCCATTCTTTTATCCTTGCGCCTACCTTTTTGACCAATTTTGAAAATGAAAAGTCAGAGTCAGTCTTGCGTAGGATGTTGTACGCGCCGTTAGCGTCGGCATTGATTACGGTTCCGTCACCTGATTTATACAGGCCGCGTTTGACACGTCGGCCACTAAATGTACGTTTTTGCTTGGCTTTTGGGTTGTACCGCTTATACATTTTGTCCCCGTCAATAAAACTCGCTTTGCTCGTATAACTCTCGTCTGCCACCATAAGGAAGATACCGTGTGACCCAAGTTTGTAACCTAATTTGTCCACAAATTGGCCTAGAGATAAATTCACAAAGTTTTGGTTGGTTCTTTTGCCCAAGTTTATTTGGTTCAGTGACTTCACAACGTCACCGACCACAACTTTAGATATGCCATGTTTAACGCACGTTTTTACAACAATCGATGTCGCTTTATGCATATAGTCATTCACCACTGCATTGCGCCAACCGGTGAGGTTTTGCAGCTTACGCGACCATTTTTTACCCCTTTCGGAAAGTTTGGATTGCATTTTCGCCTTGCGCTTATTGTAATAAGCATTTATTGACTTCAGTCGCCTACCATCAATAATGAAAGGCTCAACAACGCCGTTGGTAACGCAGGTAGCCAGGTTATTAAGTCCCAAGTCAATGGACATAACTTGGTCATTCTGGTTTACCTGTTTGAAGTCCGCAGGGTCTTCTTCATAAACAAAGACAGCGTGGAAGCTATTATGTTTAGGGATAATTTCCACCTGCTTTATTTCTTTGTCCCATAGTTGTTGGGGTACTTTTATCTCCAAACCCTTTTCCAACACAACAACTTGCTCAAAACTTATAAATTGTGCCTGTTTAAAAACTTGACCGTCTGGCATTTTAAAAAACACAACTTTGGGTTCTTTGACAATATTGACTCTACTTTTGACCTGAAAAGCACAAGTATTGTAGATTAGGTTATCATGCTTCTCTTGTTTGAACGATGGTGGCCTGGGCATCCCTTTGTACTTACCAGGATTCTTTTTGAAGTCTTGATGAGCTCTAAAAAACGACTTGAAGTTCTTATCAAGTCGCCGTAAAATTTGTTGAGAAACAGCACTTTTCAACAAGCGATAGTTGATTTCACCTTCAAGGTTGGTAACTTGCTTCATGGCCTTATCCATCTGGGGATAAGAAAAATATCGCCCGGTTGCCTCAAAAGCCTCACGCAGTGTCCACAACGTTTGATTGTAGAGGTTTTTAGCATGATGGGTGAGTTCTTTAAGTCGCTTAAATTGGGGCTTTTTTAAACCCTTAATTTTCTTTTTCAGTGCTCGCATTTAGCACCTCGATTGCACGTTTGACGCGCCTTTTTGAGTAATGTTTCATCGGAAAACAATGGATTAACGTAATGATTTCAGTCATTATTTCTTCGCTATCTCATTTTTCGTTAGCATGGCCATTGGCCACAATTATTTCGGCTGAAAATTTTTAGGAACAAGTGTTTAAACAGCCCAAATCCGACTCGACTTAGCCGGTCCTTGTAACTTATAAAAACTTTTTCAACCTGCCCGTCAAGTACTAAATCGAGTAGGAAAAAAAGTGTTTTTCTTTCGTTGATGCCGCTGGCAATATCAGAAAAAACCCTATCAACTTTTAGGTCTTGTGCCAAACAAAAAGCTTCAAGCGTTGAAAGGCGACGTGTTAAATCCGCTTTTTGTTTGGGGGTTGATACCCGCGCATAAATAACATTTAGATTTTGACGGGTTTTACCAATGTACCGATAAACATCATCAGGATTGTAATCGTATTGTCCTGACGGTTTGACTATAACTCTAAATTTACCTTGTTTGACCATCCTTGACAAGTGTTTTCGGCTGATGTTAGTCAATTTTAAAACGTGCTTTCATAGGACAGTAATATATAGACATTTGTCTATATTGTAAACATAAGTGGATATTTTTTTATACTATAATTTTGAGATTTCCTAATTCTTCAAAACAGCCAACAGCACAAGCCATGATCTTTCGCTCCGCAGTAATCAGCGAAGCGAGATCACGTAGTTTGTCTGAAAGCTAAAATATCGACAGAGAATACAAACAATGTTCTTACTGAACAACATCCAGCACAGCTACGGCGAGCAAACCGTTTTAAACTTGCCCCAGTGGCAAGGAGCCCAAGGCGCACATTGCTTAGTGTTAGGGCCATCTGGCAGCGGCAAAACGACTTTATTACATATTATGGCCGGTTTGCTCACCCCACAACAAGGCAACGTTATTATTGCTGAGCAAGATTTAAGACAATTAAAAAAGACGGCCTTAGATCGCTTTCGCGGACAATTCATTGGCATTGTCTTTCAGCGCCAACATTTAGTGAATGCATTAACCGTGTTTAATAATTTAGTCTTAGCACAATATTTAGCCAACGTGCCACAAGATAAAAAACGAGTAGCGGCCATGTTGGCACAACTCAATTTAACAGCCCAACAACAAGCCTATCCGCCCACGCTCAGTCAAGGACAAGCGCAGCGCGTAGCAATCGCACGAGCGGTGATTAATCAACCCAAAATGATTTTAGCCGATGAACCAACGGCGAGTTTAGATGATGTTCATTGTCTGCAAGTGTTGGAATTACTAGAAAATAAGGCCAAAGAATGTAACGCCACCTTAGTAATTGCCACCCACGACGCTCGCGTCAAACAACGTTTTAGCGAACAACTCAGCTTAGAAATAACGTATACTTAGCCCAAAGCCAGGGGCGATGCCCCTGGCTTTATTAATGTCGCCCCGTTGGGGCTTGCCGCCAAGGGCGGTGCTATTTCGCCCAAAGCCAGGGGCAACGCCCCTGGCTCCTCTGTTCTGGAATGTTATAAATATTCCACATAAGTCTGCACGCCGCTTTCTATAAACGAGATGATGCGCCAACCCGGTTTGGTATGTTCAATCGCAAAATCAGGACTTTCCGTATCAATTTGAAAAACCGTCGAAGGTGTCAGATGGACTGACTTACCATTTTTAATCACAGTTTTTTCGGTATGATAATGTCCGCAAAAAATATGACTAATCTGTGGAAACGGCACCAACACTTGCCACACCTCATCGATATTTTGCAAGGCATAACGATCATCCATAAACCGACACCCACATTTAAGCGGCGGATGGTGTATAAACAACAACACTGGTTCATCAGATTCAGCCAATTGCGTACTCAACCACTCAAGTTGTTGTTTAGCAACACGATAAGAAGAACTATCTAAAAACAACAAACGCCTTTCCTTAACAGTGCGACTGAAATATAGCATACCCTGTGACAGATCATCGTCTGGCAACTCAAATACTTTAGCCAAGTTCCCAACATGATCATGATTACCCGCCATCACGACGTATGGATAAGGAAATGTTGCCAATGCCTGTTTTATCCACGCATAAATTTCAGGATCACCTTCAACGGCCGCCAAATCACCAGATAAAACCAATAAATCCAAATGTTTTTCAGCCAGTGCCTGTAACACATCGAGAAATGGTTGGCACACTTCGAGGCCTCTAAACTTAGTATTCGACGGCCCAATGTGCATATCAGTCACTTGTGCAATGACCAACTCATTCAACATTATCAAAGCTCCTCAACATTTTATATATACTAACATATCGTTTGTAGTAGGCGATTTATCGCCCACATTTAAAGAAAAAAACTTATCAGCTTACGAACTTTTGTCCGGTACAGAGATAACTAAGGATAAATCCCTGCTTCGATTCAATCGAAGTCGTTATTTGGACTCATTTTGACCATTATTAAAACCATTAAAACCATTTAGAAGCTTTCAAATTAAAATATGGCCTTACAAACGACAAAGATTGAGTATAATCAAGAATAAATCCCGGCTTATATCCAATCCTTGTCATTTTTTACCATTATTTTTATAGGGTTATTGACACTCGTTTGAGGGCCATAAAACCGTTTAGAAGCTTTCAAATTAAAATATGGCCTTACAAACGACAAAGATTGAGTATAATCAAGAATAAATCCCGGCTTATATTCAATCCATGTAGTTATTTGAATTAAAATCTGGCCTGAAAAACGACAAGGATTGACTAATCCCAGAAAAAATCCTGATAGTCCTGAAATGTGGGTGATGCCAACTTGTTCAATAAGTTATATTGGTAAAATTATTTTAACCAAAATCAGTTAAATCAACGGATTGCCGATTGAGTATTTTGAATGGGGTAAAAAACAGGAATAATCAAATAAATAAATGACTTATATGTGGAAAATGGCGTTATTTTATCCGTTTATTTCGCGTATCCGTTGTACTAAAGAGTGGTACTCAAGATTGATAATGACCTTTTTTTGAGAATGCGCCATTTTTTCATTAATAGCGAGATATTCGCCTTAGCATTGAGGACTGTATAAAGCTATCGTGCATGCCATCACCGTATAATCCACACTAATAACTGATAACTTAAACTTCCAACTGACATGAATTTATTAACATTAAGCGGTGCCTATTTGCGTACCAACCCATTGAACACCTTTTTAAACCTATTGCTACTAGCACTTGGCATGGGCACCATCGTAGTGCTACTACTCTTCAGCCAACAACTTGAACAGAGACTGTTGCACGATTCTCGCGGCATTGATTTAGTCGTCGGCGCAAAAGGCAGTCCACTGCAACTGATTCTATCCAGTATCTACCATGCCGATATTCCCACCGGCAATATTCCGCTTCGCGAAGCGAAAAAACTCATGTCGCACAAACGGGTAAAAACCGCGATACCTTTAGCCCTAGGTGACAACTATCACGGCTATCGAATTGTGGGCACCACACCTACCTATCCAGCGCATTACAAAGCCTCTTTGGCACAAGGGCGTTTATGGCAAAAACCATTAGAAGCCACACTAGGGGCCGAAGTGGCGCGGCAAACCGGCTTAAATGTCGGCGCACCGTTTATCGGGGCACATGGTTTAACACATGGAACAGCAGAACATCTACACGGCGAATACAAATACACTGTCACTGGCATACTAAAACCAACCGGCACAATAATAGATCGCCTAATCTTGACTGATCTAGAAAGCGTCTGGAAAGTCCACGAACAGCAACAAGAACATGAACAACATTCCCACGCGAATGAACCGAAACCTGATAAACACGAGCCTCGTTCCCACGCAGACGAACAAGAACATGACGAACATCAGACTCATTCCCACGCAGACGAACAAGAACATGACAAACATCAGACTCGTTCCAACGCCGATAAACCGGCACATGAAACACGTTCCCATACCAAGGAACATGAGCATGACGAAGAAGTGACAGCAACCCAAGCTCATAATGCGCCTAACGAAACACAACCGTCTCACGACAACATCACCGACGATGAACACCAAATAACGGCCTTACTGATTCAATACCAATCTCCGCTGGCAGCAGTAGCTCTTCCTCGTATGATTAATAGCAAAAGTGCCTTACAAGCGGCCTCGCCAGCACTTGAAACAGCGCGACTGCTAAAACTCGTTGGCTTTGGCATAGACACTTTACGAGCCTTTGGCATTCTACTGATTATCACAGCCACCTTAAGCATGTTTATCGCCCTCTACCACGCGCTCAAAGAACGTCGTTATGACTTAGCCATTATGCGAACCTTGGGTGCCGGAAAAACTCGCCTACTATGGCAACTCCTATTTGAAGGCCTTTTAATGGCCCTGCTAGGCACCCTATTAGGCTTACTACTAGGACATATCGTCACTGAAATGCTAGGAATCTGGTTAAACCAAGCCCAACAACTCCACTTAACCGGCTGGACTTACATCAAAGAAGAATATACGCTATTTGGCTTAGCAATCCTCATCGGTACCGCCTCAGCACTGTTACCGGCAATTCAAGCATATCGTACTGATATTGCTAAAACTCTATCAAACGGATAAATTAGAACATTAGTAATGATGACAATAGCAAGCCCCAACGGGGCGATATTAATAAAGCCAGGGGCAACGCCCCTGGCGTACTGATATTGCTAAAACTCTATCAAACGGATAAATTGGATCACTAGTAATGATGACAATGGCAAGCCCCAACGGGGCGATATTAATAAAGCCAGGGGCAGCGCCCCTGGCTAGCAAGCCCCAACGGGGCGATATTAATAAAGCCAAGGGCAGCGCCCCTGGCTTTCATCTTTTCCTTTTTCATTTTGTAGTACCCACCCAATATGGTAATGTCGAGATGACAAAAAATACGAAGTGCAATTTGGTTAAATTATCTCTATTAACACTACTACTCAGTTTAATCGCTTGTAGCGAAAACGGCCCTACTAACGCCAATAACGTCTCCGTCGCAAGTAACGACACCGGGAAATTGCGCCTTGAAGTATCCACGTCCACTCTGATAAGCTGGGGAGAAGTCTCGGAAATCAAAATGACAGTAGGCAATACACTAGAATTAATTGCCACCCTAGAAGACCAAAATGGCGACAGTATCCTCAATCAACCCTTATTCATTTCCTCCGAAAATGGCAATTTCTTCACAGAAACTAATTTACTGACTGATAACTATGGTCAAATCACCACGTTATTAGTAGCCGCCGCGCTTGGAAAAGACACCATTACCATAACCAATAAAGCCGGTTTATCTACCGCACTCTCTATTACCGTCAACAACAATCCAACGGAAAACACTGATCCCTTAGAAGAATTACCCGGCGTCGTCTCATGGAAAACCTTAGCTAAAGTCACCCTAAAAAACGAAGTACCCTCTTTTCACCAAGAAATTGACGCGCTGAATGGCAAAAAAGTGAAAGTGCAAGGCTTTATGATGCCACTAGAACAAACTGAAAAACAACAACATTTTCTATTATCGATCAATCCGCCCACCTGTTCTTTCTGCCTACCCGCAGGCCCTGAAGGCCTAATAGAAGTCTATGCCAAAGACGGCATAGAAACGACTTTTGACCCGATTATCATCAGCGGCACCCTGAACGTCTTAAAAAACGACGAAATGGGCATCTATTACCGAATGCAAAATGCAGTACAAATTACGCGTTAAATCCAAGAGTCCAAACTTTAGTTTGGACGACTTTCTAGTGCGGGAGAGCGGAAATCCCCATACCATCAACAGCCAACAGCAACAGCCAACAGCAACAGCCAACAGCATCAGCCAACAGCAACAGCCAACAGCAACAGCCAACAGCATCAGCCAACAGCATCAGCCAACAGCATTAGCCAACAGCATTAGCCAACAGCATTAGCCAACAGCATCAGCCAACAGCTAAAGCAGTTGTCTAAAAGCTAAAGTAGGCTAAAGCCTACTAACCCTCTTGCAGTGCCCTTTAGGGTACTTAAGCTCTTAGACAACTGGTGCAAGCTGTTGTTGGCTTACTTGCGGTTTTTAAATTATTTTTATTAAAATCTCTAGTTTGGACGACGACTGCCAAAACTAATCCTCTTGCAGTGCCCTTTAGGGTACTTGAGCTTTTAGACGACTGCTTTAGCTGTTGGCTCCTGTGCTAAAGCTATGATTATATATAGCTTTCCTTGATTGACACAGAAGGCTTTGGAGTTAGGGGGAAGGGCTGCGACAAACCTCGTTCTGCACGCTTGGTGAAATATCTCCTTAATTATCAGTGAGTTAACCGCTATTCTCAAAAAGCCACGAACTCAGGTTAGGAGTATAAAAACTTACCCAACGACTAAAACGCCGTAAAACGCCGTTTTGGTGCCTTAAATCGCGCATGCTGATAAGGCAATGATTTCTAAGGAATAAAATTGCTAATTAATAACGGGTGTATCCCACTTGTCCCACTAATAATTGATCGTTGTTTTGAAACTCTTTTTGGTAAGCTTTCTTTTGAGGGCCATCTTTTCAAATTGATGATATTGATTTTATTGATGGCCCTTCTCTTTCAAGCACTGTATTTTACTAATAGATTGATTTTTAATTAAAAGTTACCACTTTTAGCGCCATTTGCAACCCCATATTTTCAAAGACAGCAAATTTTTATCAATCAATTCAAATAATTGCTAGAAGATCGACTGATATTGTTGATAAAATGGATTATATAGCAGAAATCTTCAAAGCCGAATAGGGAGGATTGATCTCGCTTCGCTTGAAACGAACCGAAGATCAGCGAAGCTAAGATCAACGAAGTTAAACTGAATAAGCAAAACCTCAAGCATCTGGTGAGTCGAATTATCAAAGGAGATACGCGCTACTATGAAATATATCAAAAAATTTGTCGAAAGTCCGTCTGTCAATATCATTATTGGCATCATCCTATTGCTCACTGGATTATCTGAAGCATGGGAAACATTATCTGAAGATATTATGAATGGTAACTTTGGTGCCCATCATGGCGTGATAATATTTGGTTTATTTAAAGTGCTAGAATCTCTTTCTGATATGTTTGAAGGACTTGAACATCTGACGAAAGAATAGCTGGCGTAGCATGGGTGCGCTTTGCCCCGCATGTTTTTGTTAATCGCATCCCACAGTTTCTAAAAATGGAAGGTTTTTTTGGGGGCCATGTTATCAAATTGATGACATTAATTTTATTGAAGGCCTTTTTTCTTTCAAGCACTAGGACAACTGGAACACCCCCCTAATAACAATGCCTCACGTCATCAAGGCTTGAATTGAATCATCAAAAATCAAAGACTTATAAAAACGTCTATCAGATAAGTGATTTTATAAGCTTTCTTTTGAGGGCCATGTTATCAAATTGACGACATTAATTTTATTGAAGGCCTTTTTCTTTCAAGCACTAGGACAACTGGAACACCCCCCTAATAACAATGCGTCACGTCATCAAGGCTTGAATTGAATCATCAAAAATGTTCATTCTTCATTCTTCATTTTTCATTTTTCATTTTTCATTTTTTTTTGAGGCAAACCTCTTGACAAGGCTCCGCCAATACTTTAGCTTATACGCCCCATTCATTAAGCGGTATCAATCGCTCTATGACACTAAAAACGTTGTAGGGGGTTGGCAACGTTGTTGCTCACCTTTGGTGGGCAAGAAAAACACCTTTCGTCGGCACCGGAAAAAAAAAACGGATCAGACGCGCCAATTTTTCGCAATAAAAGTTGTCACCGTAAAGTATCAATCTTGTTTAGGCTGTAAATAGCAAACTTAGATATCCGTTCACAAACGGGAGAAATGACTTTATGGAAACCAAACCAAAATCAAAAAGAAAAGTACCACAGGGCAGTCCTCTTTTCCCCGATAAACCGCGACTTTCTAAAGAAGAAATAGCGCGACGTAAGGCAGAAAATGAGAATTTCGGCCAACGTTGTCGAGCGATTTTTAACCAAGTGGCACCCCAATTAATGCTGGATCATTACGGTTGGTCAATTATTATCGAACCAGACAGTGGTGATTATTTTATTGACCCTGATCGAAAAGAGTGTTTGCAAAAAGCAAAACAGAAACATCCAACCGCTATACTCTTGGAAATGTGTTTAAACGAAACTGGGACGTGTGGTCGAATATGAAAAAAGGACACTTTAACAGCAGGGGCGAGCTATTTTTTGAAATGGATTTAATGGCAGTTGATAGTTCAATCGTAACCGTGGATGCCTTGCTAGATACGGGCTTCACTGATTGGTTAGCCATGAATACTCAAGATATAGAGGATTTAGGATGGTCTTTTATTGACAGACAGGAAAAACAAACCGCCAGCGGATTTGTTAGATTTAATCTTTATGCAGGGATCGTTTTCTTTGATGATCAAGAATTTGCTATTGAGGTGATTGGTGGCGATGAATTTACTCACATTTTAATGGGATTGCAGTGGCTTAATCATCGACGGCTAATTGTTGATAGGAAAATGGACTTGCTAACATTAGAGAATTGATTTAGACTTTGCACCGTTACAAACTGCGCTTTTGTCATTTTTAAGACTCTAGCAGACAATCCGGATCGTAGGGGCAATCCCTTGTGGTTGCCCGACTTGTGGTTGCCCGACTTGTGGTTGCCCGACACGAAATGGCATTGGAGCGTCGGGTGGGTTTCGTCCAGGTAGTTACACTGGCTTTAATAATACATACCGAAAGGGCTAATAGAAAAGCCCCAACGGGGCGACATTAATATAGCCAGGGGCATCGCCCCTGGCTATAATAATAAATACGCCTTATATATTAACCGGTGGGTTTCGTACCTCAGTTTCGATGTTAGGCAGATAATATTTTTTTTAATTAGAGGAGAAATACGATGGCAAAACTTAGGTGCGGATTACGCACCGTACTTTTGATGGCAATGGGGTTATCTTGGTTTCCCGTTGCTTGGGCTGACTTGAATGATGGATTAATTGCCCATTATCCGTTTAATGGTAATGCCAATGATGCCAGTGGCAATGGCAATCATGGCACAGTCAATGGGGCGACTTTGACTGAGGATCGGTTTGGAAATGCTGATAGCGCGTATAAATTCGATGGACAGGATGATTACATTGATTTAGGACAGGTTAAAACGAATATCAGTTCCAAATTTTCGATCTCAGCCGAGATAAAAGCACCACTGGACAGAAGTGCTTTTCGAGTTGTGTTATCGAAAGGCTTAAAATCACGCAGTCATTTTGAGGTATACATTGAGAAAAGCAGAACCTCTCGTTATATTCCCGGAGAATTTAGATTTTATTCTCCCAACCTACAAGGAACGGGGGCGAGTGGTACTGTTATTGGAGATTTTGGCAGTGGAAAAGTTGTTGATGACGACACCTTTCATCATCTTGTAGTGACTTATAACGGTAGTACAACAACATTTTACCTTGATGGTTTCAAGGTATATAAGGAATCGACGACCGGGGTTTATGTAGATGAAACCGCCCAATTCTTCATTGGAAGGCAAACACATACTGCACATGGGAAAATGTCTTTCAAGGGTGTTATTGATGAGGTACGCATTTACAACCGCGCCTTATCCGAAAACGAAATCCAACAACTTTACCACCTTGTTGCAATTCCCAATCCGAAGTCCATTGATTATGTAGGCCGGAATATGACCTACAACGTATCTCTCAATGGTCAAGGCAATATCATTACAGTCTCGCCTGGAGAAAATGTCAGTCTTTCCATGAATTGGAAAGAACGCACAAAGACGGGTAACATTTATTGCCCGGGATGTATAATCCAATTCTACTACGGCATCAACGGGGTGTTTTCCAAGTGTTTTGTCAGTCGGGTATTTTGGTCGGGTTCTGCTGCAAACGGCAAGTCAGCCACTTCATTTAAAGCACCAACCTCTCCCGGTGTTTACTATATTACCAACCGTACCTCTCTGCAATACCAGTGCATTAATGGAACTCACTCGACTGATCATAAGAATGCAATTGCGGCTGTAAATGTAGTAGTAACAAAGCCACAATGTTTTTGGATGGAAAATTCTTCTGGCAAGTTCAAATGGGTTATGGCCGATACCATTTACCATAAAACGCTTACTAAGCAACAGTGTTTTGAACTTGATAGTTGTAGTGGCGGTTTAGGGAGATCAGGTGGCGGATGTTACAAATGGGCAACTTCGTCCGATGCGCCTGGAATTAAATGGTAAAAAGGTAGCAACACTCAGGAGTCCAAACGACGCTAAATTCGCTCCGCGAATTTAGCGTCGTTTTTAGTTTGGCAGGAGTCCAAACTTTAGTTTGGGAGTGGTATATTCAATTTGAGCCATTTTTGTCACAATTGTGGGCCATATCGCATAATAGCTCAAGGAATTTCAACTCATGGCCCTATTGAAACAGGACTCAGGAGTCCAAACTTTAGTTTGGCAGGACTCAAGAGTCCAAACTTTAGTTTGGCAGCTTTCCTTCCCAAACACTCGATATGTTTTATATTTATACTTCAAACTTTTATAATTGACTACCATGTCTGTTTATGTACCTCACTACCAACACGATATTTTTGTGAGCTATGCCCATGTCGATAATCAAATCCCGCCAGGAGTTAATGAGGGCTGGGTGACAACACTGATAAAGAGCCTTAAAATCGAATTGGGAAGAAAATTAGGAAGCACCGATATTTTTTCACTGTGGATGGACTATGAGCTACGGGGCAATAGTGCCGCCACCCCCGAAACACTTGAACATTTAACAAATTCTGCTACCTTGGTGCTGATTTTGTCCCCTGGCTATCTAGCATCATCATGGTGTCATTTAGAACTCAATGCGTTTTTAGATCAAGTGGATACCCATTCCGGGTGCGTGTTTGTGATTGAACACGATGATGTAGAAGAACGACTTCCTCAATTAAGCGATTTACGGGGTTATAGATTTTGGCGACGTGATGATACCAACAAAACTCGTACCTTAGCCAAACCACAGCCTGATCCAAAAGAGGAACGGGAATATTATAATTTAGTTGAAGATTTAGGACGTGAATTAGTAGATAAGCTGAAACAACTCAAAAAATCAGCCAGAGCACCCAGCGCACCTTCCCAGCACCGTACACCAACGGTTGCACTCAAACCCCGCGCGACCATTTTCCTAGCAGAAGTCACGGATGATTTACAAGAACAGCGTAATCAAGTGAAACGCTATCTTGAACAATATAATATACAAATTGTACCAGACGCCCTGTATTTTTTTCCGGGGGATAATCCGACTGAGCAATTACGCCAAGCAATTGAAGCCGATTTACAAAAAGCCACATTATTTGTACAATTATTAAGCCAATCTAAGCCATTTCGCCCTCCGGGCATGAGTACGCCATCATTGCAATATCAATCTGCCCAAGCCGTTACACATTTACCGATTTTGCAATGGCGTGATCCGCAATTAGATTTAAACAGTCTCACAGACACAGATCAAAGAGACTTCTTAGATTCTACTCAAGTCATGGCAACCAGCCTAGAAGAATTTAAGCAATATCTCATCCAGCGACTTGAAAAAATTGAAGAGCAAAAACAGCGCGAAGCAGAAAAACGGCAAAAAGCCATGCTGTCACAACAAAGTTCACAAAATTTATCAGGTTATCAGTTTATCTTTATCAATAACGTACCCAAAGATCAAGCATTAGCCGATGAAATTGGTGACATTTTACTGGAAAAGGGTCTGGCTTCGGCGCTACCACGCTTAGGAGAATTGACACCGGCTGAAAAACGCAAGGATATAGAAAATAACTTACAAGATTGTGATGCCGTTATCATGCTCTACGACAATACCTTGGATGAATGGGCTCGCGCACAATTACGCCTATGTATACGAAGTCGGCGTGAGCAGTCTTTAAAAATCATTGCCGTCTTTAACAAGTCACCCACCGAGAAACCGCCTTTAGGCATGAAATTACCCAATCTGCGGTTTTTTGATTGTGCTACCTTAAAAGATAGCACTTGTTTACCGTCTTTTATACAGACTTTACTGCGATGAATAATCCATTTCCTTATCCCAGTTTGCGCCCGTATGAACAACATTTTTTTGGGGCGCGAGGAACATATCGATCAACTGTTAGAAAAATTAGGGCAAACCCGATTTCTAGCAATTGTTGGCCCTTCCGGCTGTCGTAAATTTTCATACTGGCATATCTCCTACAACATAAAAATTATTGTTGTTATAATCTGAACAGGTTATTTTGTTTCCATAAACACGATAAATAACAACATGTTAAAATCATTAAAAACTAAAAATTTCACCCTCTTTTCTGACGCAGAGATTGAATTTTCACCCGGTTTAAATGTGATCATAGGGGAAAATAATACCGGTAAAAGCCACCTGTTAAAATTGGCTTATACTGTTGCCGCTATTTGGCACGAAGCTGCCGCAGAACATCAAAATATCCCCGGGAAAATCTCATCAAAAGGGAGTAAAAGTTGGTGGCAGCGTCGTATTGCGGAAAAATTGGTAGGCATATTCAAACCCGATAAATTAGGGCACTTATTTCACCGTGATGGAGGACGGCAAAAAGCTAAAATTGAGGCTGAAATGTTTTCTACAAATGATCATCAGCGTTTAAAATTCGCTTTTAGCTCAAACACCCAAAAAGAAGTAGAAATACTCCAAACGCCGATGGAATTTCCGTCAGCACCACCGATTTTTTTGCCGAGCAAAGAAGTGCTGTCGTTTTACCCAGGTTTTGTCAAGCTCTATGATGAACGCGAATTAACGGTTGATGAAACCTATCCCGATCTTTGCAAAGCCTTAAGTGGCTTTTTACTAAAAGGCTCAAGAGCAAAACGGTACACTACCTTTATTAAGCCACTAGAAACCATTGTGGGTGGACAACTGAGATTAAAGGAAGGACGTTTCTATCTCAAACCCAGCGGCAAAAAGGAGATGGAAATTTCACTCGTTGCGGAAGGGCTGCGTAAAATAGGCACTCTGACTTACCTTGCTGCTAACGGCTCACTCAAAAACTTATTATTTTGGGATGAACCGGAGGTGGATTTAAATGCCAAAATATTGACTCAACTCGCCTCTTCACTGATTGAACTCGTTGAAACATACAACATGCAAGTGATTTTGGCGACGCATAGTTTTTTCTTGATGAAAGAATTATCGGTACGAGTAGAAATATCAAAAGGCAAGATTCCGGCTCAATTTATTAGTTTAGTACCAAGGAAAGCCCAAGTTGAACAGGGTGGCTTATTGGAAGAATTAGCAACAATTACGGTGCTTGATGAGATTTTAGCACAAGATGATAGAGTGCAACAATTGTTCTACGAGGGACAATTATGACCGTTATTCAAGAGGGCCATTTGCACTTTTTCTTCCCGGAAGAATGGCGAGTCATTAAATATGATGAATGTCGTTTTCAGCAACAAAAGGCATTAAAATGTCAAAACACTAAAGCGGTCGATATTTTAGCCTTATCTGAGACGGAATTATTTATGATTGAAGCGAAAGACTTCCGAGGTGATCGAATTGCCAATAAAAAGCGCATTAATAGTGCTGAATTGGCCATCGAGTTTGCTCAAAAGATCAGAGATACCATAGCAAGTCTCTATGGTGCCCATCGCCATGCTTCCTTAGAACTAGAAGCATTTTGCAAGTATCTATTTTCTAAAAAAATAAATAAGGTAACTGCCATTTTATTCTTAGAAGAAGATCGTCCAAAACCCAAAACCAAACAAGCGAAACAAGCCCGTCTCACTCTGATGACGGTGATAGAAAGACAGTTAAAATTTCTCAAAGTGCGAAGCAATATTTATAATCGTGCCAATTTACCTGATCATTTTCAATGGCGTGTCAAATGAATGAGAAGCAGTCCTTAAAAATCATTGCCGTACTCAGCCAAAAGCCAGGGGCGGTGCCCCTGGCTATATTAATATCGCCCTGTTGGGGCTAATCATTAATCATTAATCATTAATCCGCCCCGTTGGGGCTTGCCAGGGGCGGCGCCCCTGGCTGCATTAATATCGCCCCGTTGGGGCTAACTCTATTAGCCCCAAAGGGGCGTATTATTAAAGCTAGGGGCAACGCCCCTGGAAACGCCCCTTCCAATTTGAGGCCTGAAATTACCCAATCGGCAGTTTTTTGAGTGTGCAATCTTAAAAGATAACACTTGTTTACCGTCTTTTATACAGACTTTACCGTTATGACTAATCCATTTCCTTATCCCGGTTTGCGCCCGTATGAACAAAATGAAACCGGCATTTTTTTTGGGCGCGAGGAACATACCGATCAACTGTTAGAAAAATTAGGGCAAACCCGATTTCTAGCAATAGTTGGCCCTTCCGGCTGTGGTAAATCTTCACTCGCTCGTGCCGGTTTATTAGCCGGTTTAAAAGCCGGTTTTTTGAGCGAAGCCGGTATCCATTGGCGAATCGCAGAAATGCGTCCCGGCAATTCTCCATATCCTAACTTAGCCCAAGTGTTATTGGATGAATCCATATTAGGAAAGGCTTACGCCACCTATTCTACTGAAGAGAATACCGATGCCGCAGCTTCTTTATCAGCCAGTTTGAGCCGAGGGCCTTTCAGTCTCCATGAAATTTTACAAAACACACCCTTGCCGCCCGACACGCATCTATTATTATTAGTGGACCAATTTGAAGAAATTTTCCGCTATTATGATCGGGGCAAAGATAATGTTAATGAGGCCGCAGCCTTTGTGTCGCTATTATTAACCACCGCCCAACGTACTCGCGCCCCGATTCAAAAACAAGGACATATCAATATATATGTCGTCATTACCATGCGCGATGAATATATTCGTGATTGCGCGCTATTTCAGGGCTTGCCGGAAGCCATTAATCAAGGCATTTTTTTGCCTCCCCGCTTAACTCGTGATCAATTGCGGGAGGCGATTGAGTTACCAGCGCAAGTATTTGGCGATGAAGTCGAACCCGCCTTGGTGAATCGTTTACTTAATCAAGTCAGCAATGATCAAGATCAATTGCCGGTATTACAACATGCGTTAATGCGGATGTGGCGACTGGCTCATGCCGAAAATCCTGATCACGCCATTTTAACCTTAAAGCATTATAACAAGATCGGTGGACTAGAAAAGGCGCTATCCCAACATGCTGATAGAGCCTACGCTGAACTTGATCCCGCTCAACAACAAATTGCTGAAACCTTATTTCGCAATCTCACGGGAGCAAATAATACGCGCCGTCCGGTTAAATTAGCCAAAATAGCTACCTTAGCCAATGTTTCCAGTGAGCAAGTCGCGGTGGTAGTAGAAGTATTTCGCAAAGCCGGGCGGAGTTTCTTAACACCCCCGCTAGGCAAAGCCTTAACACCTGAAACCGTATTAGATATCAGCCATGAAAGCCTAATTCGGCTATGGCAACGCTTGAAAAACTGGACTGATGATGAAGCTGAATCTGCGAAACTTTATCAACGTTTAGAAGACAGTGCTTACCGTTGGAATCAAGAACAAGCGGCATTATGGCGTACCCCAGATTTAGAAAATGCGTTGGCATGGTATAAGAAAAAACAACCTAATGCACACTGGGCAAAGCGTTATGGAAAACATTTTGATCTGGCTATGCGTTTTTTAGCGGAAAGCGAAAAGAACCAACAGCGAGAACAATATGAAAAAGAAGTCGCACAAAAGCAGAAATTAAAAATTATAGGTGTAGGGTTTATTGTTAGTCTTTTCTTGGCACTGACAGCCGGTTGGCAATGGTGGGAATCAAGCCGCAACCTCAAACTAGCTAACGAGGCTAAACAACAATCTCAGCAGACTCAATCTTTGCTGTTAGCAGGTTTAGCCCAACAAGAAACCGTAAAAGGCAACGC
>NBMI01000024.1:1172-39798 GCA_002085445.1 Candidatus Parabeggiatoa sp. nov. 2 | reverse complement strand
TGCTCCCATTTTCAAGTGGCAATTGATTTTTCCAAGATATTCTATTCATTTGACTAGATATATATAGATTTAAATAGAAATTAAGCAACAGTTAATTGCTCCTATTAAATTTAATAATGGGTCATTGGCAACGGGGTGTTTTATTCCAGTTACCAATTATCCGTTAATACGAAAAATATTGGCCCTGTAACACACGGGACCAAACTTTTCATCCTATTTCATCCTCACCCTTCGCTTAATAATTTCTAAAAATTAATCAAGCGTTAAGGTAGGCATCCCCTCCACCACATCCACCGTCACGTCCTTCAACTCCGCCGCCGCCGCAAGCACTTTATCAATCTTTGGACTTGTTGGACTCACGGTGACTAAGCCGTCGGCCTTCTGAACGACACTATAATAAATTATATAGGGCCTTCTGGATAAAACTTTCAGATTGCCAGATGGCTCAGTGAGTGCGAGCCTCGCAACCTTTGTTAATGCGATGTCATTAAGCAAGGTGTGTGCCAACTTTAAAAGCCCTTTAAATTCAACAAGTTACAAAATTTGTTCCGTCAAATTAAGCCAAAATTCATTATAAATTCATTATAAATTCATTATAAAATCATTATAAAATCATCATAAATAAGGATTCTTCTTTAATTTCAACCGTATACGAGTGCGCCTCAATTCATTATCAATTCATTATAAATTCAGCATAAATTTTTGATATATTCATAAATAAATTGAATAAGGGACGTAGCAGCAAATAACTTACGCAATAAACAGTGACAGATACTATCCCTTTGGAGAGATAGCATATGTATCGCATAGAGGGAATTGGGAATTGGGAATTGTGGTTGCCGGTAACAAGACAATGGGCGCATTCCCAAAAAAAGGGTTATTATCAATCATATCTTAGTACAACGGATACGCGTTCCGAAACGGATAAAGACAAGGTTTACCTAATGTTTTGTGATTCATCGAAATCTAAATTTTGAGTTTATAAAAGTTACAGCAATATATCTATCAATGCAAAGTTGTATGACGGATAATAAATGCACGAAAAGCCTTATCCGTTTATTTCGCGTATCCGTTGTACTCAGTAGAGAGGGATAGTGACCCTTTTTTTTGAACGCAGTGAGAAATCCGATTTTTCAAAAAAATCGGATTTCTTTGACGAGGCTTTGCTGTGATAAATTTGTCCTAAAACTCGGATTTATTGCCATTTGAGAAATCCGATTTTTCATAAAAATCGGATTTCTTGGCTCTAGGCAAGCGATAATTCGTTGAGCGGTGGTTACCTTCACGCACCAACACGCCTTCACGCGTCATTTTTCCCAGTAAATAAGAAGCGCGATTATAATTTGCACCAAGTAATTGTCGGCACCGAGCATTGGTGATATGGCCTTGTTTTTGAACATACGCGAGAATTTTTTCTTCATCAGTCGCGGGAAATTTGTAAGCTTCGATGGCTGGCAAAGCGTCAGTTGATTGGGGAGGCTTCGGTGGCTTCGTGTCTGGAATGAGTGAGGTGTCAATAAAACGGAGATGCTGGGGTTGAATGGAATCATAATCACAGTAGATCACCGCTCGTTCAAGGATGTTCTTTAATTCCCGCACATTGCCGGGATAATCATAGCTTTCAAGGGCGGTTAGGGCGCGTTGACTTAACGCCTTTTTCGCTTTTTCCCTGTCGGCGGCCAACTCCATTAGAAAATGATCGGCCAGCAGCGCAATATCTTCTTTACGTGTACGCAGAGGGGGAAGCGTAATGTTACAACAGACGATCCGAAAATAAAGGTCTTGACGGAACGTACCGGCTTTTATCTTTGCCAGCAAATTGGCATTCGTTGCGGCGAGAACACGGATATTGATAGGTTTAGGTTCACCACCTACCGGCATTATCTTGTTCTCTTCTAAGGCACGCAGGAGTTTAGCCTGTAATGGTATTGGCAGCTCACCGAGTTCATCCAGAAATAAGGTGCCCCCTTCGGCCTGTTCAAAATAACCCCTGCGGTTGTTCAACGCGCCGGTAAAAGCCCCCCGCACATGCCCAAACAATTGGGATTCCGCTAAGTCATGAGGGATTGCCGAGCAATTGACGGCAATAAAAGGCATTTTTGCACGACCACTCCCGAAGTGAATCGCACGAGCAACCACTTCTTTGCCGGTGCCACATTCACCATCGATAAGGACGCTGGTTTTGTTGACTTTTTGCAAACGACGAATATCGGTTTTTATTTCAATGAGGGATTGGCTTTGCCCCATCAAAGTGGGAATGTCACACGGTTCGGACTTGGGTTGATAAGCGGCTTTGGCTTCGGTTATTGATCGCGCATTTTCGGTTGCTTTTAGGCGCTTAATCTCTTGTCTGAGTTGTTCATTTTCTTGCTGGAGTGTTTTCTGTTGGCGAAAAAGGCTGATATGGATGTTGATGTGCATCAGCACTTCTTCATATTGAAAAGGTTTGGAGATATATCCCAGACTGCCGACAGTCAAACCTTTAACTTTATCAATGGTTTCCGTCATGGCAGCCATCAAAAAAATCGGCACATATCGGGTAATCTCATGCTGTTTCAGACGATGGCAGGTTTCAAAGCCATCTATTCCCGGCAACCGGATATCTAGAAAAATGATGTCAGGCACCCATTTTTCTATGACTTGCAGTGCCTGTTCCCCGCTTTGGGCAAGAGTCACGTCTAGCCCAACGTTTTTCATATGCTTTGTGAATGTGTGTGAACTTTCCGGTGTCTCCTCAACTATAAGGATAGAAGCGTTTAGTTCTATTGTGTTCATAGTAAGTCATCCTGCAATGGATGTGCTAGTGCAGGATCGCTCCCGTTTCCGTACCACCCCCGCCAGTAGCCAGTAGCTCAACCTCATGGCTAAAAGCTCAAGTAGGCTAAAGCCGACTAACTGTCTTGTAGTGCCCTTTAGGGTACAGTAGCTCTTAGGTTGGCTGGGTGTTTTAGGGATTTCCGCGATCTTGCACTAGATTGTTTTGGGGAACGAAATGTTTTTTTCTTTGGAGATGAATGCCCGCTTGCCTATCTCCTTTGGTTAATTCATCATCCCCATTGCAGGACGATCAATTTTCTAAACCCAATGAGCAAATTTCAAATCATATACTTTGTTTATACTGAACAATTGAGAAGTTTTCCCATAAGGATTTTTTGAAGTTATAAACTTTATAAACCGTTATACCGTCAACAATTTATGCTGTAATCAGTTGTCTTGGCAACGTCGATTTTTTATTCCTTAAAAGCAACTACAGGGATTCGTTATAATAACGGATTAGTTCGTGGTGGTGTTTGGGTTTTATAACTACAAGGATTCGTTATAATAACGGATTAGTTCGTGGCGGTGTTTGGGTTTTATCCTTTTTTATAACGAATCCTTGTAGTTGCTGTTATCCTTTTTTATAACAAATAACGGTTCCTTGTCCATAATCAACCATAAGGCCCACAATTGCGGTTATCCCTTAGGTGGGAGGCTTATCATTCCATTTGATGGGTTTTGGTTTTGGCAAAAGTTGTACTAAGTTAGTCAATCATATGGCCCTCAATTGCGGTTACCCTTACGTGGGAGGCTTATCATTCCAATTGACGGCTTTTAGTTTTGGCAAAAGTTGCACTAAGCTAATCAACCAGATGGCCCTCAATTGCGGTTACCCTTACGTGGGAGGCTTATCATTCCATTTGATGGGTTTTGGTTTTGGCAAAAGTTGTACTAAGCCAGTCAATCAGATGGCCCACAATTGCGGTTATCCCTTAGGTGGGAGGCTTATCATTCCATTTGATGGGTTTTGGTTTTGGCAAAAGTTGTACTAAGCTAATCAACCAGATGGCCCTCAATTGCGGTTACCCCTTAGGTGGGAGGCTTATCATTCCATTTGATGGGTTTTGGTTTTGGCAAAAGTTGCACTGAGCTAATCAACCATATGGCCCTCAATTGCGGTTATCCCTTACGTGGGAGGCTTATCATTCCATTTGATGGGTTTTGGTTTTGGCAAAAGTTGCACTGAGCTAATCAACCATATGGCCCTCAATTGCGGTTACCCTTACGTGGGAGGCTTATCAATCCAATTGACGGGTTTTAGTTTTGGCATAAGTTGCACTCTTTAATCAACGGACTTTTTTGTTTGCTATGCACCTCCACAATATCGCGCACAAAATCGATGTCATCTGCAACCGGGTGTGCATAGCGGGAAAAAGAATGCCCTTCAGTTGTGTTTAACGCGTTATGAAACAGCGTAATGCCGATTCTTTCAGACGTGATTAGCACTACTAAACCTGGGGGGGTTAGTCTGCTTTAGCAGACTTGAGCTTTCAGCCTGGGGATTGATCCCTAGGCTAACTAACCATCAAAAACTTGATCATCAAGTCACTGGCATTGAATAACCTTGGTAAAGAGACGGTGTATTCTTTAGAAAGCGCGTCTAAAACCTGAGGGATTTCTTTTTCAAGCGAAGTGAGATCAATTTTGAGTACGCCGTTTTGAAACAGACTTTGTATTTGTGCGTCAGCTATTTTAAAGTCGATATGGCTTTCCCACATTTTGATAAAACCATAAATGGCACGGGTGGTGTAGGTTTTGCCGGTATTGTTTGCGCCACAGAGAATGGTTAAGTCACCAAGTTCTATCTCCGTTTTTTTGTCTAACGCGCCGAGTTTTTCAAATTGGAATTTCCTTTTTGAATACTTTCGTTAGGTATGATGAAACTCTACTCCTAGAGCAATGCCATTAAGTTAAGCCTCAGAATAAATTCTGAGGCTAAAAGCATCGTTAAGCTAAAGCCTACTAATAGTGCCCTTTAGGGTACTTTAGCTTTAAGCCTTAGAATTTATTCTAAGGCACCTGGACTGGTGACTTTTTTTGTAAAAATGGAATTTCATCAAAGCGCCTACTTGACTCTGGGGTGATTTGGGCCAATTTTTTTTTGGTAAAGCTTTGCTTATAAAATGCACAGTACGACTAGCTGTCAGTCTATTCAACTTGATGATTATGAATAATCAGAGAGAGTCGCCTTTAAAACGCAAGAGTCACGATAATATTTAGATCACTTTTTAGGGAGTCTCCGTTTCAAGGGATACCCAAACTCTGAAAAGTTTTTTGTGTGCAATTAAAATAGAAGTGACTGTTTTATAAGCGTTAAATTAACTATTTTGTATTCAATAGGGCATATATTCATATTTAAACGATTAGTCGTTATAATGCTAAACCCTATTTTTAGAATGGTTAAAACCAAAACACGCGGCTTTTCATATGGCCGTTCAAGGCATTTTTTAGCACTATTTTATTAAAAATACGCTTTTTTATTTATAATAAGTCATATTGCGTCATTTAACTAAGATAAAACAGGCGATTGTTAGAAAATTTACGGGGGTTATAATTTTTTCTAGTTAGGATTTTATAATCACTAACTGATTGTTTTACCGCAATAAATGAGTCAATAAATGAGGAGCCAATGGCTTTAAACCTAAGTGGGTAGCCGTACCACTCATATTAATCTCGCCCCGTTGGGGCTTGCCAGGGGCGTTGCCCCGTTGGGGCTTGCCTGGGGCGTTGCCCCAGGCTTTATTAATCTCGCCCCGTTGGGGCTTGCCTGGGGCGTTGCCCCTAGCTATATTAATATCGCCCCGTTGTTGCTGATTTGAAAACCTTTATTAGCCCCTTCGGTAAGTATTATTAAAGCCTGGGGCAACGCCCCAGGAGGTTAATTGGGGGCGCTACTTTTTCAGTAAAATCGGCAATACCTTTGACGTTTCTTGCCGATATTTGTCATAAGATTCGCCGTGAAGGGCCTTCATATCCTTCTCCTCGAAATGGATACCAATGAAAATATAAACGGTGAAACCAATGGCAAGAATAAGATGGCCAACACTCATGGTTGGCGTTGCCCAAAGCCCGATAATCGTGCCCAACATAATGGGATGTCGAATGTATTTGTAAACGGACACCACTTTAAAAGGTACCTCTGTATAAGGCTTGCCACGCCAATACAAATAAACCTGTCGTAACCCAATCAAATCGCTCTGATCAATCTGGGAACCCGCAAAGAATGAAAACAACCAGCCAAACCAAAAAAGCCCTATTAGCACCCAATAGCCAATAGGGTTTTCAACCTGCCAAACCCTATCGGGTAGCGGCTGCCATTGCCAACATAACAGTATCAGGAGCAAACTGGAAATGAACACGTAAGTGCTACGTTCTATTGGCGTTGGAACGATTTTTAGCCACCATTGTTTAAAGCCTGGACGTGCCATCACAGAGTGTTGGACAGCAAAGAGACTGATTAATCCCAGATTAATCAAAAGTGCCAGAGCGGTTGGTACTTCAGCACCTGAATCAATTAGCTTGGGTTCAAAAATATTGCTAATAAAAACAATAAAGTATATAAAAGTGGCGTTAAATAGCAGGAAACCAATCACGCCGTAAACAAAAGCCAAGATTTTTCCCATTAGGTACTCCTTGTTTGTTAGTTTTCTTGGGAATGGATGCGAAATAACTTCCCCAATCCATAGCCGGGCGGATATCGCTGCGCTAATCGGCCCCCTACTATACCAATGAAAAATGAAAAATGAAGAAATTAATATAAGTACCCGTGCAGGTATTTAAAAAAAATAAACCTAATAAAATGTCCTTAATACTGGAAAACTTTTGCACGGGTACTTACCAATGAAAAATGAAAACTAAAAATGAGTCGATAATTTGGCTAGGAATTTTCTTACCCGTTCCGGCATGTCATTTTCACATATTTTTCGTTAAGTTCCGTATAAAAGCCCTGTCTTTCACTTAACTAATGTAAGGCCTTTATCGGCCCTTCCTAAAAGGCCGGTATTTCACTTAACTAATGTAAGGCCTTTATCGGCCCTTCCTAAAAGGCCAGTCTTTCACTTAACTAATGTAAGGCCTTTATCGGCCCTTCCTAAAAGGCTAGTCTTTCACTTAACTAATGTAAGGCCTTTATCGGCCCTTCCTAAAAGGCCAGTCTTTCACTTAACTAATGTAAGGCCTTTATCGGCCCTTCCCTAAAAGGCCTGTATTTCACTTAACTAATATAAGGCCTTTATCGGTTGTTCGATAGAGTTTTGCACATCACCGGGTGTTATGCCACCCTTTTAAAACACGCTCTAAAGTTTGGACGCTTGCCAAACTCAAGTTTGGACGCTTGCCAAACTCAAGTTTGGACTCCTGCCAAACTCAAGTTTGGACTCCTGACAGACTACTAGGCTTGCCTTGACTACTAGGCTTGCCTTGTCACAACGACTCTTTGGCTTTGCTCTTGATCTTCGTCATCACGCTCTTCAATGACATTTCAACCGGCTTCTCTTCTTTTAAGGGCGTAGACGACTGACTTCGACTGATACGTCGGGCTTCGATTTCTAAACCATCCTGATTCCAAGAAAATTCATTATTGAAAGTAAACCAGAGTTCGTGGTAATTACCATTGTAACCGCCCTCTTTGGCGAGCGGTTTGTACTCTGGCGGAGTCTCAGGATCTTGATAGTAGCACCAGTCCATAACCACCCAATCCTGCGCACCCCATCTTCTGTCCGCCAGATAAATACAATAAGCGTGCCCCCCCTGCGGCGCGGTGGGCGATTCTTGGACATAACCGGCACACACTTTAACCCGATGCGCTGGAATTCCAGCCTGAATCATCAAACTGGCCGCTAAAATGGCACCGTCTTCACAGTCACCGATGCCCGATTGTAACGTTTCAAAAGGAAACTGCCAAAATTCTGGACAGTCACTCGCTTCCTCATCACCGACATAATCAAGGAATCTCACGACAAACTGTTGAATCGCTTGCGCTGTGGCGTTGTGAGTGTGTTTAGATAGTTGGTAGTCTTGGATGACTTCAGTGAGCAGAGCGTCGTTCACCGTCATAAAACCTTTGACATCACAGACAATTCTCTCCGTGCTGCCTCTTAAGGCTCTGCCAGTATAAGTGATTGGCGCTTGTTGCCATTTGTTATTCCAGTAATTGGCATCTCTAATCATATTGATTGTCCTCTATTTGATGAATGAAATAAGCTTGAAATTGTATTCTAGCTCATTAAGGGGAGGCAAGTGTTTTTGTTCTTCTGGGTGTGGTTAAAAAAAGTACAACGAATTAGGAAATAAACGAATTGAGAACGGACGCACTGAGAAAGTACAACGAGTACAACGAATTAGGAAATTAACGAATTGAGAACGGACGCACTGAATAACTAACATTAAATTTAAATAGATTTAATACTCAAAAATAATTAGACGGAACGTACTTTAAAACCGTGAAAATGAAAAGACGAGTGAGTGATTGAATTAGTTATAAAATAAGTCATTTACATTAACATTTTTCATTTTTCATTCTACATATGAGTGTCGCTCTGTGTTCACATCGTGGACTGAGCCTATTTGGAACTCCCCAAAGCTAGGGTGGTGAAAATCAAGTTCCGAGGGATCGATAACTTGATCCCACTTTTGTTCTTCTTCAGTAAACAACTAATAAAAAATATCATTAAACTCATTAATCATTAATCATTAATCATTAATCATTAATCATTAATCATTAATCATTAATCATTAATTGTTAATTAATTTCTTTGGAACTCCCCTAAATTCCGTTATCGATCATTCGTTTATTTCCTAATTCGTTGTACTCAGTCCTTGTGTTGTATTCCTCCCCAAGTCTCGAACATCAAATCTCGTCATCAGTGTGTCTGGCAATGCTGGCGTGTATATTGCTACGGGTAATCTGTCAGGTGGCAAATCACCGTTTTAGCTCAGTCTTCGTTCCAGCGAAGACTGTTTTCTGAAAAGTGAGCTTGTCCGCATAACTGTTTGATTATAACAATCTCAAGCACACCAACATACACCAACCCATCCAATGCTTGGTGGGCTAAATGGCTTGGGCAAAGGCAAGTTGTTGATTCACAGCTAAAGCGTTCTGATAGAAGAAAGCTTTCAACAAGGAGAGGAAAAGAAATGGTGATGAAAAAAATCATTGGGAAAATTGTGGTGGCGCTGATCAGAGCTTTGGTAAGAGCGTTTTTTGGAATGTTGATCGGCGCGGCTCTTATTGGCCTTATCTTAATAATGTTATTGTTCTTTGGAGTTGCAATACCCGAGGCGGGAGGCAAAACCGTGATTTTTGAAATTGTCGTTTTGCTGCTCGTTGGAGCGGCTATTGGCGCGTTTGTCGGGTTCTTTGATATGTTAGATTTTGCTTCCAGGGCCTCTGATCCACGTAGCCGTGGGGGAAATGCTCCAAGCCGTCGGCATCATGGCGGTGAACATCGCGGCGAACTGAAACATGGGGGAAGTTGGCATCGTGGCAATGGCAACCACCGGCAACCATAACTTCTCTCATTCTATACGGAACGTACTTCAAATCCGTGAAAATTAAAAAATGAACAGCTAATAAAATTCCTATAAAAATTAATTATATACTTATCATTATTTTCATTTTTAATTTTTCATTAGTATAAGCATAACCGCAAACGGAAATTCCCCAAGCGCCCCGCAGCAGAACTCATTCTCCCTAGCCCTTTCGTTATGAAAATCTTGCTGTTTGGGTACCTTCGTTATCTCGCACAGCTTCGAGCCGAAGTTTGATCCCGTTTTTGTGCCTTATGTAAGATTTAAGGGCACTGCCAAACTCACGACTCCTGCCAAACTCGGCCGACTCCTGCCAAAAAGCCTTTGTAACTTTATTGTACAAAGCTGCAAGCGTTGTACGGAAACGCACATTTATAATGGCATTGACCCTAGCCCCCCTTTTTCACCCTCACTGCTGAGTGCCCTTTTACCCTCATCCCGAAAGTCCGAGGGGGGTTTTCTTTTCCCTGAAGGGGAGAGGGTGAGGGTTTTCAAAGGGGGGAACGCCACTTATACTAGACACCGTCATTAATCCGTTTTTTTTTCATGTCTCACGCAGCTAGTACACGCTCAGCCATGAAAACCAGATTTCTCCGAAAAATGACAAAAGTGCGGTGCAAAGTATATAAAATAAAGTATAAGAATTTGTAGGGTTCCTTTGCACTGCTAAATCCGCCCGCTCGAATCGGGGGCGAAATCGTTGAAACTCAAAACGACCTTCTTAGGACTTACGCATTGAAAAACTTAAAAAAAATTCTTCACGATTAATATCAATGGGTTATGAATATTTTACCCATGGCTAAATTGATGAAAATTGCCCAAAAACACTCAATTTGTAATTGCTTGTATTTAAAATGAATCATAAATAGTTTCATCTGTCAAGGCGTAAGTTCTACTTCTAATGGGTAACTCCAAAAAAAAATATACCAATGACAGGTGTCCGAATACCACATCAGTTCGATTGAAACGGGTATATTATTATTTGGGAATGCGACCATTAAGGGTTGAATTGAATCATAAAAAATCAATGACTTATAAAAACATCTTATTGATAAGAGATTTTATTTTTCATTTTTCATTCTTAATTCGCATTGGGAGTTGCCTTGGGTAGCCACAGAGCCACTTTGTCGGGATTCTCCTTTACCCAGCGCTTGGCATTTTCGTAGGGAGTGGCACCTTTTTGTTGGTTGCGGATCATCAGTTGCTCCATATCGTCGGCTGTCCATAAAAAGTTGTCCAGTACGCGATAGACTTCAGGCATATCCTCTTTTAATCCCTTTCGCACAATGGTGCCGATATACTCTTCTTTACCATAAATCCCCTTGGGATCTTCAAGATACTTAAGTTGCCAACGAGCAAATTTCCAATGCGGTGTCCAGCCGGTGACGACCACCCATTGCTGGTTTTTGAGAGCGTCTGCTAGGACCGCGGTCATGGTAGCGCCACTGCCTTCTAGCAGTTTAAATTTATCAAGATTGTATTCCTCTATAACTCTCTCCGTCTTGCTCATCAGCCCGGCGCCCGGATCAATGCCAATAATTTTGTCCTGAAACTTGTCGGCATTGGCATTGAGTTCTTCAATAGAATTAATGGTCACATAAGTGGGTACCACCAAACCAATCTTAGTACCCTGTAAGTTGGGCCCCAAGTCCTCCACTTGCTCTTTTACCTTCTTGAGATAGTGGGCATGTGTGGCAGGCAGCCAAGCGGCCACTAGGCCATCCTTGTCGTCGCTGGCAACGGCTTGCCACATAGCCGCGGCACTGACGGGGATGATCTTTACCTTGTAGCCTAGCTTTTCTAGTACGACCTTAACCACGTTGGTGCTGGCGATCTCACTAGACCATTCCACGTAAACCAATTCAACCGTTCCTTTGGGGGTGGCAGCCTCGTCTTTGGAAGTGTCGCCAGTGTAGTCGGAAACCAGCCAAACGCCGACTACAGCTAAGATAAGAAGTGCAAAAATGCCCAATCGATTATTCATCAAAAAATATCCTTATGCTAAATAAAATATTGGTTATGGGTAATTGGTAATAGGTAATAGGAATGAATAGCGAATGGACTTTCCCCTTTTTATGTCCCCTATCCCCATTTTTAGAGGGTTTTCCTTTTCCCTTTTCCCTTTTCTCTTTTATAAGTTGCGGCTCAATCTTTAAGGTGTCGAAGCATCATCACCCGGCAGCACCGTCAGAAAATCGTCTAAATCCGGCACTAGGATTTGAGAATCCGATCTCTGGGGCACACTTTGTTCAACGGCTTGACGTTGCGGCTCAATTGGGGCCGAAAAAAAACCCTGATCACCGGGCAGCACCGTCAAAAAGTCGTCTAAATCCGGCAACACAGGGACTTGATCGGCCGACATCAAGGGCAAACCTTGGGCCTTTTGTTCAAGTTGTTTAGCACGCATATAACTATATTTGCCGCTGCTGATGATATTATCACTGGCAGCATCGCGCATGATAACGGGATGCAAAAAGACCATTAAATTGCGTTTGACTTTTTTGGTAGTCTGTGAGCGAAATAGGCCGCCGATGAGCGGCAGATCGCCAAGTCCCGGGACTTTTTGGGTGGTTTGCTGTAAATCTTCATCTATCAAACCCCCAAGCACTACCATATTACCATCTTCAATGATAACTGTCGTCTTGATAGTACGTTTATTGGTGACAATATCGGTAGTGGCAACGCTTGAGCGGCTGATGCTCGACACTTCTTGCTCAATCTCCAGTTTGACCGCATTGCCTTCATTGATTTGCGGTTTCACTTTGAGTTTGATGCCAATATCTTCGCGTTGTATCGTCTGAAACGGATTGGTGACATTGCCAATGGCACCCGTGTTGGTATATTGACCGGTGACAAACGGGACATTTTGACCGACCACAATCTCAGCTTCTTGATTATCAAGGGTTAATAAAGAAGGAGTCGAAAGGACATTGGTATTGATGTCGGCATCGAGTGCCCGCAACAGCACCGCAAAATTCAGGATACTGCTATTAAATCGACCTAAACCCAAAAAAGCCCCCGCCCCAATATTGGGTAAAGTCACATTACTACTTTGGTTGGCTCGGTAAGCGGCCGAGGCTAAGTCTATTATTCGAGTTCCCGTATTGTCAAAATTACTCAAACCGAGGGGGGTTGTTCCATCTTTGCCATAAAGTAGCCACTGCACCCCCAATTCTCGCGCCATGTCAGTAGAAACCTCAGCAATCACCGCTTCAACAAGCACTTGGGCAGGTCGCACATCAAGTTGGCGTATCACCGCAAGCAAGTTTTGCAACACCTTTGGGGTAGCGGTAATCACTAAACTATTGGTGCTTTCGTCAGCCTGAATATTGGTTTTCACTGATTGCTTTGAGTCCAATTGGCCCTTGCCTTTTTCGGCCTCTGTAAAGCTCTCACTGACTCCTTTGAGAACCTTTACCAAATTTTTTGCTTGTGCGTAACGCAAATAAATCACTTGCGTGAGGCCTTCGCTTTTGATGGGCGTATCAAGATGCGTGATGAGTGTGCGTAAACGCAACCGAGTCGCGCTGTCACCACTAAGAAGCACACTATTAGTTCTCTCATCCGCAACGATCTTAAACGTACTCTTCGTGCCCTTCGCCCTGGTGGCTTGTGCCTGTTCAAGCTGAGTGAGAATCCGCACCACTTCGGCCGCCGAAGCATGTCCTAAAACCATCACCTCAATATCTTCATCCTCGGCTCGATCAATGCGACGAATAATTTTAAGCAAACGACGGACATTATTGGCATGATCTGAAATGACGAGAGTGTTATTCGCCGGATAGGCGACTAAATGACCTTGTTGGCGAATCAGCGGCCGCAGCAGAGGGATAAGTTGTGCCGCTGAGACATGTTTTATTTGTACCACTTGTGTAATCAATGTCTCGCCATCTATGGCTTCATTGGCTGACAGCACGGGCGTATTTTGTGATTTTGCGATATTTTCTGGGACGATTTTAATAACAGCCCCACTGGGAATAGCGGTAAAACCATGCACACTGAGTATGGACAAAAACACCTCATAAACTTGTTCACCGTCCATAGGCTGATTAGACACCACCGTCACTTTACCCTTGACGCGCGGATCGACCACAAAAGTTTTTCCAGTGACTTCAGAAATAATGTTGACAATATCCTTGATGTCCGTCTCTCTAAAATTCAGCGTGACTTCTTCGGCATTCGCCGATAGACTAAACAATAAACAAAATAAAATATAACACAACCAGTTGTGGGGGGTAAACAGCATTGGTAATTGGTAATGGGTAATTGGTAATAGCTAATAAGGGGCTATCAGTTATGCGAATGAAAAATGAAGAATGAATTTTTTATGATTCAATTCAACCCTTAATTCGCATGTATAGTATAGAAAAACGCATTCCGGTGTGTCAAAGAAGCTCAATTGATCTCGCTCCTATCGGTAACGAAACTTACAGAAGAGCGAAGCGAGATAAATTTGTAACGGTGCTAAGTATAATAAGGGACTATCAGTTATCAGTTATCAGTTCTTTGCTCCCGTTTTTTAAAGCAAAAAGTGGAGCAAAGAAATCAGTTATCAGTTATCATCTATTATACGGAACGTACTTCAAATCCGTGAAAATGACAAAATGAACTTTTAAGAATTTTAAGAAAATTCCTATAAAAATTATCGACTTATCAGTAATTTAATCATTTTTCATTTTTCATTTTTCATTTTTCATTTTTCATTTTTCATTAGTCTATCTGTGATCACTTTACACTTTTCAGGCGAATTAAGGGTTGAATTGAATCATAAAAAATCAATGACTTATAAAACGTATTTATTGAAAGTGATTTTATAAGTCTTTTTTAGGCTTTCAGGCTAAAGTTTTTCTCCGAAAAACTTTAGCCTGAAAAAGTTTTGCGGAGCAAAAAAATGTTCATTTTTAATTTTTAATTTTTAATTTTTAATTCTTAATTCGCCTTTTTCACTGATCACTAATTTTTTTCGACTGCAAAAGACAAAGACACAACTCGCCCATTGCGTAACACTTGCAAATTAATCCGGTTAGCCGTCGCCAGTTGTTGCACAACTCCCAATCCTTTGAGCGGAGAGTCGAGTTTTACGCCATTGACAGTCGTTAGTATATCACCTGATTGTAAATTAAACCGTGATAACAGTGTTGCATCTTTGCCGTGCCTGAGACGATAGCCCACTAAACGTCCACCTTGCCTCACCGGGGAAATCCGCATTAATTTCATTAAACGGTTCGGGTTAGTCCGTAATTGGCGTTGGTAATTACCCAATAATTTTTCCGGCCGGTTGTTGGCCGTGGTGGTTTTTTGCCGGTTTTTTGCATAATTTTTCGGTGTTTTATTTGCAGTAACACCTTGACTATCCCTAAGACGCAAGGTTTCATGCCGCCCATTTCTAAGCAAAATCACTTGTTTAGGATAAATTTTATGGAGTACAGCACCACTTGGCAAGGATTGGCCTACACGGCAAGAAGCACTTTTGCCATTGGCGGGTGCAATCATCGCAAACGAAGTCTGTGGGTTGGAGCTATAGTAAATGCCATGCAATTTTAAATTGAGTTTGGTCTCAGGTGGCGTTTTTGCAATTTGCGTGGCAGTTTGCGTGGCAAGACGGGGCCTACCAAACAAATGTGCATCAAGTAGTGCAGAAATATTGAGCGCGGTTCGAGAAACTCGTTGTTGATTGACAACCGGGTGGGGGAGACTCGGTTGGTTGTTAAGTGAAGTTTTGGGTGGAGCACCGAGCAATAATTGTACGGTGCTGTGTCCAAGCACAGCGGCAAGCGCAATATTGATAACCACGCTCCACCGTGCACAGAAGATGAAGGCAATCAGCTTACTCATGCTATTCAATCCTGTTACATAAAATGCAAAAAAACACTTGACAGATATTGTTTGATAACCTATATTAACTATATTCTCCCATGGCCCTCTCCCACAGCCCCGGGCGAGGCGGTTATACGCACGGACAGAGTTTACACAGAGAAACACAGAGAAAAAACGGCTTTTAATTCAAATAGTTCTACTTTGTCATATGACACCTAAACCATTGATTTATATAGAGGACAGAACATGCCCTTCTTTTTAAATCAATGAGTTACATTGAATCTGACAAAGTAGGAATAGTTATTGAGTTATACTGAGCACCGTCATAAACATAGCTCTTTTTGTCATTTCGGTTTCTTTGTTCGGAGAAATCTTGAGAAATCTCCGTAACGGGGCGACATCCGTTAAGCGTCGTTCGACATGACAAAAGCGCAAATTGTGATATCGGATTCAGTTTTTTAAGCGAAAAACTGATTCCGAGTTCGGACTCGTTTGGTTTTATAAAAATGTTCCCATGTTGAGTATAAATTAAAATGCCAACACACGGATCGATCCACTGGTACGATTCGCGCAGAAGTTTCTATACACACTTATTCTATAGAAAAGGTAACTATGTAAACAGTAGAGTTGTCCGAAGATAAGGGTTTTGTGATTTTATTAGATAAAAATTTCTTGACGGACAAGTCTAGTATGCAAGCAGGCTTTCTTCATGACAAAACGCTATGTTAAATAGCACTTGTAAACTTTAACTTTAAAAGGAGTATGTCACCATGACAAAGCGCATCCCATTAGGGCTTGTGGTGTCTATCGTGTGCGCGATCTCGTTGATCGCTTATGCAGACGAATATTCCGAATATGAGGAATATTCTGATTATGAGGAATATTCTGATTATGAGGAATATTCTGATTATGAGGAGTCCGAGTCACCAGAGACTCCACCAGTTACCACTCCCTCTACTCCCCCTGCTCCCGAGCCAACCAGCAGCAGTCAAACATCATCGGCCGGGAGTTCAACCGGCGCTACTGGGTCTTCCTCAAAAGACAATGATGAGGATAGCGCCAAGGGCGATGCTGCTGCCAAGGGCGATGATGCCAGCGCCAAGAGCGAGGATAGCACCGCCAAGGGCGCAGATGCCACCGCCAAGAGCGAGGATAGCACCGCCAAGGGCGATGATAGCACCGCCAAGGGCGCAGATGCCACCGCCAAGAGCGATGATAGCACCGCCAAGGGCGCAGATGCCACCGCCAAGGGCGATGACGCCACTGCCAAGGGCGATGACGCCACTGCCAAGGGCGAGGATAGCACCGCCAAGGGCGATGATGCCACTGCCAAGGGCCCAGAAGAACCCCAAACGGGCTTTGATGCCGACAAAAATGCTGATTTGAACTGGCCATCATCATCCTCTTACGTCAACGTCGATGCAAAAACCTCTCCCAGTACGGCTGTGATTATTGATATCAGTGCCCATTACGATCCAACCTCGAAACAGAAACTGACTGTAAATTGCTGCTCGGCAAATGGTCAGGTAGCCGATAATGGCGATGGTACACTGGTCTATATTCCCAACCCGACTTTCCTCGGTGGTATTGACACGTTCAGTTGCACCGTGAATAAAGGAAAGAAAAAGCACTCTACCTTTACTCTCAATGTCGAGGTTGAAAGAATTCTCAATCGGGAATCCTTACCGCCAGCAGACTGTAAGATATATTTGGTCCACGATGAAGCTGACAAAGATTCACAACTTTTAACCATCGACCCAGATGGAACACACACGGTGAGTAAGCTGGGCCCCCTGTATAACGGCCTTAACATAGAAGGCATGGGTGTTCATCCCTCTGGCAAGGAGCCGCCGATAGCGGTTTCTGGCCAGAATGCTCCAACTTTCAATGGCTTGCTGTATACGGTCAATCTCCTGGCAGGCGCTTTCAAGAAGGAATTTGACACGGGTTTCAAAAACTTGACCGCGTTGGCTTTCCGCCCCAATGGTACGGTATGGGTTTGGTCAGGCGGGGGGGCCAAAAAGCCCTCAAAACTGGCCGGAAAGTGGTCAAAAAACGGTGGGCTTATTCTGATTGATCTCGACAACGAGGAAAGCCACTTACTATTTCCCTCCCCTTGGGGCAAGAAACGTCAAGTTGAAGGCTTAGCTTGGAGTACCGACGGAACCGTGCTGTATGCCAGCGAAGTGTTCGAGGAGCCTGCCAGCAGCAAGAAGACCCAAAAAGTTTACAGTACCCGTTTGTGGCAATTTGATTTTTATGGGGATTTATTATTATCCTTTAAAGAAAAGTGTTATTTACGCGGCGAGAAAGTTGAGGCATTGGAAACAAACCTTGATGACATGTTGTTGCTTGCCATTCATGGTGACGACACCCTGTATTTATTCGAGCCACAAAGCTGTATCAAAACACCCTTTGCCCCAACAACCCCCTACGATGATATAGAGTCCATTGTTTGGCCCTTAGCGTGTCAAGCATCGTCAGAACCCGTATACAACTGGGAAGTCACGTCTGATGGCGCTCAAGAAGAGGAAGTGTTTTGTGACAAAAAACCACAGTGGCTGACGAAAACAGGGACAGTGAAGCTCTATCCCCCAGAAAGTGGAGCGTATATCGAAACTTACTGGGAAGTCATCACTCCCCAAGAGGCACCGTGTCCACGAACCAAATATAACTCAAAGTATTCTGTCTGGGAGATACCCAGCAAAAAAGCGTGTTCACAGCCCCAGTATCAGTCGGAGTATTTCTCTCAATATGCTGATTGCAATCGGGTGATTTATCAATCGCAATTCATCATGGGTAGCGAAAATAGGGACTTGGAGACAAAATTCCGCATCAAGGGTTGGTGGCCGGGCATTCCAAAAGATGCTGATGAGAACACTCTGGTAGAAGTGCGTTATGGCATCAATATCTATGATAGGGATCGCAATCCGCTGTCTGTCGATGAGATAAGTCAAACCCTGTTAGGGGGGCCAAGTGTTTGTCCCAAACTCACTACTGGGACAAGCAAGCCAACGGCTAAAACCACAAGCAAGCCAAAGGCTAAAACCACAAGCAAGCCAAAGGCTAAAACGACAAGCAAGCCAAAGGCTAAAACCACAAGCAAGCCAAAGGCTAAAACCACAAGCAAGTCAAAGGCTAAAACCACAAGCAAGCCAAAGGCTAAAACCACGCCAAAGGCTAAAACCACAAGCAAGTCAAAGGCTAAAACCACAAGCAAGTCAAAGGCTAAAACCACGCCAAAGGCTAAAACGACAAGCAAGCCAAAGGCTAAAAGCAAGCCAAAGGCTAAAACGACAAGCAAGTCAAAGGCTAAAACGACAAGCAAGCCAAAGGCTAAAACGACAAACAAGTCAAAGGCTAAAACGACAAGCAAGTCAAAGGCTAAAACCACAAGCAAGCCAAAGGCTAAAACCACAAGCAAGCCAAAGGCTAAAACCACAAGCAAGCCAAAGGCTAAAACCACAACCAAGCCAAAGGCAAAAACCACAACCAAGCCAAAGGCTAAAACGACAAGCAAGTCAAAGGCAAAAACCACAAGCAAGGCTAAAACCACAAGCAAGCCAAAGGCTAAAACCACAACCAAGCCAAAGGCTAAAACGACAAGCAAGTCAAAGGCTAAAACGACAAGCAAGTCAAAGGCTAAAACGACAAGCAAGTCAAAGGCTAAAACCACAAGCAAGTCAAAGACTAAAACCACAAGCAAGTCAAAGACTAAAACCACAAGCAAGCCCAAAGGCAATAATAACAAGAATGCCAAGGGCAGCTCAAACGACAAAGATAAGGGTGGCTCAAAATAAAGCCACCGGCAACTACGGTTGCCGCCTCTTGATTGAGGCATCGACGTGCGCCCTCTTTTAAGAGGGCGATTATGGCTAAAAAACCAAGTTTATTCAATAAACTTGGTTTATCATCACTGTTCGTATCAATTCATCAATCAATCTACTATCCGTATGGAAAATCAGCCTCATTACCGTGTCTTACTAGCCGAAGACAATCTTTTTAATCAAAAAATCGCCGTTACCATGCTCAAAAAGCTTGGGATTACCACAGACGTTGCTAATAACGGCTTGGAAGTCCTTGAAAAATTATCAAACACCAACTACGCCTTAATATTGATGGACTGTCAAATGCCCAAAATGGACGGCTATGAAGCCACCACCAAAATCCGCACCCATGAAAAAACCAGCGGACAGCACCTCCCGATTGTAGCAATGACAGCCCATAGCTCACCACAAGAGCGCGAATATTGTTTCAACGTTGGCATGGATGATTATATCGCCAAGCCTTTTAAAATAGACGACTTGCGGACGGTGTTCTCACGGTGGAAATTGATATAACTCAAACGCCCTCTGCTCCTCAACCGGCGTGAACTGGTTGCAAATGTTTTTCACCATAGCCCTACCCTATTACTGCAATATCATAAACTTTATATAAGCGATTGATTTTATTTATTTTTAACCCGCCCTCTCCGGCGCACCGAACGAAGCTGTTGCAAACGTTCCCTCTCCTAAAGGCTTATCTTTACCAGCAGGAGTCCAAACTTGAGTTTGGCAACGGAGTCCAAACTTGAGTTTGGCAATTTCCGTCCAAACTTGAGTTTGGCGGCTGGAGTCCAAGTTTAACCTAATTCGTTTAGGAGCAATATTAGCTGTACTAGTACTCTGTCAATGTTCAATTGACGGGTTTTAGTCGTCGGCCAGTTTTAACTTGGCACGGCCATTAACTCTCCAGCACAGCCAAACTAAAGTACCGCCTAGTGGCTTTCCTTCCGCGAAAACGAGAGTCAGCCAGATTGATGGCCGTCAATTGTGGGCCATATCGCAAAATGGCTCAAGGTATTTCAACTCATGGCCCTGTTGAAACCTCTTTTAATTGTAGCTGACAGAGTTTGTCGTAGGCGATTCTCAAATACCGCCTAGTGGCTTTCATTCCGCGAAAAACGAGATTCAATTGTGGGCCATATCGCAAAATGGCTCAAGGAATTTCAACTCATGGCCCTATTGAAACCTCTCGTCCAAACTTGAGTTTGGCAACGGAGTCCAAACTTTAGTTTGGCAGGAGTCCAAACGTAAGGAGTCCAAACTTGAGTTTGGCTTAAGGAGTCCAAACTTTAGTTTGGCAACGGAGTCCAAACGGAAGGAAGGCGGCAGGAGTCCAAGTTTAACCTAATTCGTTTAGGAGCAATATTAGCTGTACTAGTACTTTGTCAATGTTCTATTGACGGGTAACAGGTTTGAACTTGGCACTGCCAAACATTGCCAAACTAAAATCGTCGGCAAAAGTTTCGCTTCGCTGTACTTTTGCCGACGCAAAAGTTTTTTTAAGCAAAAACTGGAGCAAAGTTTGGACTCCTGCCGACCGATCGTTTGGACTCCTGACGACTGCCAAACTAAAATTTGGACTCCTTGCGTTTGGACGACTGCCGACCGATCGTTTGGACTCCTGACTCCTGCCAAACTAAAGTTTGGACTCTTTACGTTTGGACGACTGCTAAACTAAAATTTGGACGACTGCCGACCGATCGTTTGGACTCCTGACGACTGCTAAACTAAAGTTTGGACGACTGCCTTCCTAGATAATTAATAAGTATAAGTTTTAATGCGATTTTTCCAGCCCTGAAACCAACGAGATTCATTACGTTCTGGCGGAGAATTTTGAATGCGGCGCCTGAGAACAAATTCGGCCGCCTGAGCAAACTCACCCATCACATCAGCCGAATTGCCCTGCATATTTTCAAGCACCTGCAATAATCCCCAGCCTTGCCCTCGATAGCGTTCTTTTGGCTTGGTGCCTTCGCCTTTGAAATTCACATAATCGACTAAAGCATAAACGCCGTTGGGTGCGGTAGTAGCGACGCGATAAAATTGTTTAAACACATGGTTACGTTGTCTTTCCGTGGGCAAGCTTTCCAACATTGTCGGCAAAGCCTGCTCCAAGCGTTGGATGATAAACTGCACTTGCTGAGGAATGGTATTGACAAGCAGGGTGCGTAATTCCACCATCTGAGGACTTTGTTCATAGTATTTGAAGGCCTCATGCGAGTTCCAAGGCGCGTCGGGCGTGTTTTGCAACCAAGCTGGAACTTGAACACCTTGCTTTTGCAAAAAAGTAATCAGTTGGGGAAATGTTTCTGTATAACGGCCCTGTTTACCCGCCGGATACCAAATAAAATGACCGATACCGAGTGATGCAAACTCTTCGCCTTTATTCCAAACCGTCAGGTTTTCTACCTTGGCAGAACCTTCATTCATCCAAATTTTTTGCCCGATCATCTGGGCATCGCGTAAAGCAACTTGGATGTATTCTGGCTTTGGCGCTTGGGCCGGTTTTTTGGGTTTAGGTTCAGATGGTTCAGGTGGTGGAGTAGCACAAGATGACAGTATCAGCGCACTGGCGGCGAAGATGATTAAATAATTTGTTTTTAAGCCTATATTCATAAAAATTTTCCTTGGTTGATATTGTGAGAGTTCTGTAAGATGAGAAACCCAGTTTCTAACTGAAAAATGAAGAAATTTTCATGATGAATTTTCCATTATATATTCAACCCCATCGGGGTAAATAGTTTTGTTATTGATTATTGTAAGCGGAAAAATAGAAATGCGCCCTAAATAAATTGTTCGGTACAAAGATTTATCTTATACGAATCTTTTTCAGTACAATATATCTGTGTACCGGACATTTTTTCTATTAATGACTTAAAGAAATTGTCAGGTACAATATTGTTCATTTTTCATTATATTTTGCGAACTTTTTGTTTCTTATGGACGAAACAACATTCATTCGCGGCTAAAGTATAATCAAGCCGCGAAACCAATGACCAATTACCAATGACTAATGACTAATTACCAAAACTAAAATTCATAAGTATAAGTCCTAAGACGCTTTCGCCACCCTCGTAGCCAGCGCCTTTCATCTCTCGGCGCATTCCGTACACGGCGCCTGAGCACCTTGTCGGCCGCCTTCGCAAATTCGGCCATCACATTCTTCGACGTGCCCGGCATATTTTCTAACACCTGCAATAATCCCCAACCTTGATTGTCATAGCGTTCCTTTGGATCAGTGCCCTCGCCTTTGAAATTCACATAATCAATTAAGGCATAAACGCCCTGCGGTTGTTGCGCCACACGATAAAACTGTTTACGCACACGTGCTCGCTGCTCTTTTGTCGGCAAGGCCGCCATCATTTTCGGCAAAGTCTTCTCCAAGCGTACTATAATAAACGCCACTTGCTGGGGGATAGTGTCTTTGAGCAACTTGCGTAACTCAACCATCCGCCTACTTTTTATATTGTTATAAAATTCCCGACGGGAATTCCAAGGACAATCGGGCGTGGTTTTTAACCAGTCAGGGAGTTGAGTTCTTTGCCGTCGCAAAAATGTGAGTAGTTTTGGAAATTGTTCATCATAGGGCCCTTCTTGCCCTACCGGATACCAGATAAAATGACCGATACCGAGCGAGGCAAAAGTTTCGCCCTTATTCCAAACGGTTAGGTTTTTTACCTTGGCGGCCCCTTCATTCATCCAAATTTTATGTCCGATCTTGGCGGCATCCTTCTTACTGACTTGGATGGATTGTGGATTGTTCGGTACCAAGTTCTGTGATCCCCGTGTTGGTGATTGTACTGCCAAGTCATCTGTGTTGTTCACACAAGATGACAGCGCGAAGGCTGTTAACAGTGCGAAATAAATCGTTTTTAGGGTCATATTCATCAATTAAAATCTCCGTCAAAAGATAAAGGATTACAGAATGACTGCGAGGATTTTTTAACAGCAATATACTGCAAATGGTTAGGATTTGAAACGAAGTCGTTTCAGTTTTTAGCCGTGCCAAGTATACCTGGAAAGTTATTTTCGCTTTGTTTCTCAAACCATCTTGAGTATATTTTTGTCGTGCCTCCCTTATACGTCGCACTCATCAACGTCGATTTTTTTGAGATAGCGCGAGTTTACCCATCCCTTGACACCGGCGTATTGCAGCAGAACCCATTTTTTATTTGGGACTTCAACTTCGTCTAACGCGATAAGACATTCTTCTTCTTCAGCAGGAATTTGACCCACTTTTTGACTGCGATGATCAGGGGATTGACGCAGGTTTAAATGATCGGGCACGTTGACGATTTGATAGAACGTCCCACAACCCCATTCTGTTTGGCGCAGGTAGCGCAAATTCGCCCAGCCTTGGACTCCTTTGTGAGTCACCTTTACCCACTTCCGTGAGTATTTACGGTATCGTTTCTGGCGTATCTTGTTTAAATAGGCAACGCATTCTTGATTGGCGGGGATTTGACCCGCTTTTCGACTGCGATAATTAGGGAATTTGCGAAGATTTAAAACATCATCCGCTGAGACGTTGACAACCTGAAAAAAGATGATGCGCTCTTTGTCATAGAGCGGATCATACTCTGGTGTGGCTTGGGAAGTGGCGTGCCACCCCGTTAATAGGCTAAAAATCGTGACGAGTGCCAACTTGGCAAGTTTTTTTAGGGGATGATTTTTTAGTAACATGTTGAATTTACTCAGTTTTTATTGAAGAGCCGCGGGGTTTTTGATCGAGATATGCGGGGTTTTAAAAACCCCGCTGGTCTTAAAAAAATTATTATAGCCTAATTTTTGCTCGTGCAAGGATCGCCAAGCACTCAGGCTGAGACTTTAAAAAAGAAGTTTGAAATTTTCTAGGGTATAGAAGCCAATCAGTGCATTCATGATTGCCATTTTAGAAAAATGCTTTAAATCTTCAGCCCGAATGTTAGCCTCAAAGATTTGTTTTTCTGTTAATAGCCGCGCTCGCGTTGTGCCTTTTAAGAGTGGCGTTAAGGGCGTGAGCCATTTGTCTTGGTGCCAAAAGGCAACGTTGGCTATTGATGTGTCGGTGACGAGGCCTTTTTTGATGATTAATATGTCATCGGCCGAACCTTTGAGTGTGACTAAACGATTTATATCGTTCCGATTGTGATATTTAAATTCATAGTCGATATTGTCATCTTCCACTATTTTTAAGCTTTGAAAGTCTCTGTCTTGATGGGGGATATATTCAACAGCTTCTATCGTTTCTGAGTAGATAACCCGACATCTATAAATGCCAATTTGTGGTGGTGCTTGGATAACATCTTTCAAATCGATTGTGTCTTGGACGTTAAATAGTGCTTGTCTGGCATAGTTTAACCGCTCGTTGTGAAATTCCAAAAAAGGGGCAGTACCGTTGACTATCTTGAGAGTCTCTAAAAGTTTGGTCATTGGTTTGTCGTTTGTAGTAGGCGATTTATCGCCTCACCTACCCGTTTGTAGTAGGCGATTTATCGCCTCACAGTGGCTTAAATTCAATCCATGTATAGATTTTCATAAAAATATTTTGGTACCCAAAAACTGAAGAGGTTGAACTAGCAGAGCTACTAACGAAGTTTAGCGAACCGAGGAGGAAAGTCTTTTATCAACAAAAGGATAAACTTTTGATAAAAGTATTTTTCTGGACAACTATAGTTATAGTGATAGTACAACTTCTTTTAGGAATAAACGGATTTTTATAGGCATTTTTGAATGCCCTTGGTAAATAAATATTTAGGTGGATTTTCGACGCGATCTTATTTATGTATTTCTTTTTCACCGGCAGACGTTCCGATTAATCCGCGAAAATAGGGCCAGTTAATGAAATCTTAATTCGCTTATCCGCGTAATTAGTTGTACTCGATACCCCGTAATTGGCGTTCGCTAAACGCAAGTTTCGCTGTACCCAACAGTAGGGTGGGCAACGTGTTGCCCACCTTCGTCGTATTTTGGTGGTGGGCAAGAAAAAGCTTCTTCGTCCAAAGGTTGGCTCCAAAGGCTCCAAAGGTTGGTTCCAAAGCAGCAAGCGTTGGAGTCTTTCTAAACGGCCTTGGATGGAAAGCGAGCAGTGCTGCGTTGTAACATTTCTTGGGCATGAGCTAAAGTTTGCGAGGTGATTTCTATTCCGCCTAACATTCGCGCAATTTCTTCGACACGTTGTTGATTATCTAAAACATTAATATAGGCATGGGTGCTTTGTTGATTAATGGTTTTATTGACTTGTAAATGATGATCGCCTTGGCAAGCCACTTGTGGCAAATGTGTAATGCACAGCACTTGACGTTGTTGGGCTAAATGATTCAATAGTTTTCCCACAATTTCAGCCACGCCACCGCCAATGCCAACATCCACTTCATCAAACACCAAAATAGGTACGCCGCTGCTTTGGGCCGTAACGACTTGTATGGCTAAACTAATCCGCGACAATTCACCACCAGATGCCACTTTTTGCAACGGCTTGGGCGGATGCCCGGGATTAGTTGTGACGAGAAATTCAATGATATCGGTACCGGTGGCGGCCGGGGGCGCATCTTCATCAGCACTAACAGCAATCACCAATTGTCCTCCCGGCATCCCCAGTCTGTGCATCTCGGCCGAGATTTTCTCAGCCAATTGTTGCGCGATTTGGACACGCTGTTGATGCAACGCTTCGGCCGCCACACGATAATCTTGCAAAACTTCAGCGAGTTCCCCTTCTAAACGACTCGCGTTTTCTTCGTAATTCTCCAATTCATTTAATTCCCTAGTGAGTTTTTCAAAATGAGCCGGCAAATCAGTAAAGCGGACACGGTGTTTACGGGCTAAATCCTGAAGCGTAGCAATTTGTTGTTGCACTTCTTGTAAACTGGCGGAATCGATATCCAAATGATGCAGATAATGGCGCAACTCTCCCACTGCTTCCTGCGTGTGAATAATGGCATTTTCCAACAAGACCGTAATATTATTGAGTTGGGAATCATGTTGTTGCACATCTTCCAAAACATGACTGGCTTGGCTAAGACAAGACAACGTTGAACCGCTTTCATCATTATCCAATAACGTCAGCGCCGATTGACTATGTTCTAACAACTTTTGAGCATTAGCAAGGCGGCGATGCTCATTCTCCAAACGATCCAAGGCTTCCGTTGTCAACTCAAAGCCCTCTAGTTCCTCTACCTGATAGCGCAAAAATGCGATTTTAGCCTCACGATCCTCACCGCCCAAATTATCCAAGGCCGCCCGGAGAGATTTCCAACGCTCATAAATCTGTGCGACTCGTTCCAAAACGCTGTTATCAACGGCCAAGCCATCAACTAATTGACGTTGTACCTCAGATTTTAACAACGATTGATGAGCATGTTGCCCATGAATATCCACCAATTGTTCGCCTAATTGGCGTAACAACTGCACCGAAACCGGCTGATCATTAATATAACCCCGCGAGCGCCCATTGTGATTAATCACGCGGCGCACAAGACATTCATGACTATTATTTAATTTTTTTTGTTGCAACCACTCTTGCGCGGCGGGAGGCAACGTGAAAACGGCATTAACCACCGCCGTTTCACGACCTTGTCGCACAAGTGTGCTATCGGCTCTATCACCGAGCGCCAAGCCAAGGGCATCAATTAAAATGGACTTACCGGCCCCCGTTTCGCCGCTGATGATGGTGAGGCCGCTATTGAAGTGCAGTTTCAACTGATCAACGATGGCAAAATTCTCAATCTGTAAATAGTGCAACACTTTTCAATTTACCTCACCCTCACCCTCTCCACAGAGGCTTATCTTTACCCAAAAATCCAATTATAAAAATTAGGAACGGTGAAAAAACCATTCTACTTATCAAAAAATCCGATGTCTTAAAGACATCGGATTTTTAGCAAACAATTTGAGTTGTGGGCCCATAAGAATCCCTTATGATATAGGGACTTTCAACGCAGTCAAATGAATAAGGTCAAATAAATTCCCCCTCGTTGGGAGAGTTTGGTGTGAGGGTATCAAACGGCCTTACTCCAATCCAATTTAGCGCGTAACGTCGCATAATGATCATGTCCTTGCGGGTGGATCAAGCGAATGCACTGGCGTTTTTCAATCACAACGCTATCACCCGGCATAAGCGTATGACACAACACGCCATCACCGTTCAATTGTGCCTCTCCTATTTGATCATGGGCGACAGTAATTTGTATGCAACTGTCACCGTCAACCACAAGCGGACGACTACTAAGCGTATGCGGACAAATTGTTACCAACACCAACGCATTCAAAGAGGGATGTATGAGAGGCCCACCGGCGGACAAAGCGTAGGCGGTAGAACCGGTGGGCGTTGCCACCACCAAACCATCTGCGCGTTGGCAATTGACAAAATGCCCATTAATTATAGTATCAAAGGTGAGCATGTGTGACATCGTACCGCGATGAATAACTATATCATTCAACGCGTTACAATAAGAGAGACAATGCTTATCGCGATAAACTTCTGCATAAATCAAAAAACGGTCTTCCTCAAGGAACGCACCGTCCAAAATTTCACCCAGATATTTCTCAATTTCAGTCGGGTAAATATCGGTCAAAAAACCCAGCCGTCCCAAATTAATGCCCAACAGGCAAACATCATGCTTGGCTAATAAACGCGCCGCCTGTAACAACGTACCATCTCCGCCAATCACGATAATTAAATCACAATGGATGCCCAACGCCTCAGTATTGGCGGCAACATTCAAATCCGTCTGAGACAACAACCTTGCACTAGGGGCATCAAGCACTATATTCAAATGACGCTCACGCAGAAAATCCACCAAAACTTCCAAACAGTCTTTAACTTGCGCGTCACCGCGTTTGGCGATAAGCCCTATATTTTGAAACATAGTTTATTCATACATGGATTTCAGTGATCAGTTATTTCACTGATCAGTTATTTCAGTGTTCAGTGTTTTCAGTTTTCAGTGAGAAGTTTAAGTGAGAAGTTTTCAGTGTAAAGTGTAAACTGATAAATGATACTGATAACTGAAACTAATTTATTAAAGCAAAAACTTTTGCGTATAACTGATAACTGATAACTGATAACTGATAAACTGATCACTGAAATAACTGATAACTGTTCACTGATAAACTGATCACTGAACACTGAGATAACTGAACATGCTCCGTCAAAACCTGAGTGAACGTGCCCAGCACTTATTGAAAGTGTTAGTCAATCGTTATATCCGTGATGGGCAACCAATTGGCTCACGTACACTGTCACGCGACACCAATCTCGATCTAAGTCCAGCCACCATCCGCAACGTGATGGCCGATCTTCAAGAAATGGGATTGGTTTGTTCACCACATACCTCGGCCGGTCGTATTCCCACCGTGCGCGGTTATCGGCTGTTTATTGACAACCTATTGCAAGTGAAACCCTTGAGTCGTGAAGAAGAACAGCGTTTGCGTCACCAGTTCACCCAAGAATATAATAACCAACGCTTGTTGGAACAAACTTCTAATTTGCTCTCAGAGGTTACCCATTTTGCGGGACTCGTCATGCTCCCCAAGCACAATTACAAAGCACTGCGTCATGTCGAATTTTTATCCCTTTCCGAAAAACGTGTTTTAGCCGTCCTAGTTTTCAACGAGCAGAATGTCGAAAATCGCATTATACACACAAGTCGTCGTTACTCACCGGCCGAATTGCAAAGTGCCGCCAATTATTTGAACGACGCTTTTGTGGGTAAAGATATAAAAACCGTGCGTAAGGACTTGCTACGCGAATTGGAAAAAACCCGCGAAGATATGGACAAAATGATGCAAGCCGTCATAGAAATGGCCGACAAAGCCTTCGATAACTTCGACACCAAAGAGCGCGATTTTGTGATGGCAGGACAAACTAATCTCATGGCGGTTGCCGAACTATCCGATGTGGAAAAATTGCGTGATTTATTCGTCGCGTTCAACGAAAAACGCGATATTTTGCACTTGCTTGACACCGCACTCAAGGCCCAAAGTCTGCAAATTTTTATTGGCGAAGAATCGGGCAACGAAGTATTATGTGATTGTAGCGTGATTACTTCTCCCTATACCGTCAAGGGCGCAGTGATAGGCGTACTCGGTGTGATTGGCCCAACGCGCATGCCATACGAACGAGTCATTCCAATTGTCGATTTGACAGCAAAATTATTGGGTTCAGCCTTGAACCATCATTAAATTATCCCCATTGATTCCCTCTCAAAATCGAGCGTGCGACTTTTGTCGCACGATCCTTTCCGAATTCGTTCTTACGCAGGATCGCTATGTACGTCAACTCCATTTTAACCGGAGTGCGTACAACGCAAACCTTGTACTGAGGCTCCATTTTGGTATTCGTTCCTAGCGAGCCTTACACGCGAAAACCTAGCGAGCCGATCCAAAAAAAAATTTTAATGATTGATTTTATTGATTTTATTTTAATTATACTTGGCACGGTAACAATTTTAAATTGTTAGAGGGGGTGTTGCAAGGGGGTGTTAAAAGTCCAATTGAAAGCCGTGCAAAGTCACCTATAAAAATTTCTCACAACGTAGTTGAAATGAAGTGAAAATGGATGTGTACGATAAATACTAGAGTTGTCCGAAAATAAGGATTTGATAGGAATTTTTTCTCTTGAAAAAAGCGTTCTTTTCGATTGAATCGGCACAGATTTCTCGCTGGAAAGAAGGATTCCATAAAAATTTAATTTCTTACTAAAGACTTAAATAGTTGTTTTTATTGAAGTCAATTTTATTTTCTGACAAGTCTACTATTTCTTTGAAGAAATAGTATTTCTTTTATTAAAAGGATTTTCACAACATAAGCACAGAGTTAGGAACTACGCACTCAGCAAACTAACCCATTGATTTTATTTTAAAAATTCCCAAATAAAGGCCTAGGCCTTTTAGACGTAACTGATTGAATATTCAATAAATTAATTTTGTCAATTTATAACAGTCTATTTTTATACAGGAGTTTCCATGACAAGTGATGAATCCATGTCATTGGTTGGTGAAAAAAAACCGCAGCAGACAAAGCCCAATGAAAAACACGCCGACTCGGCTGTGAGCGATACCGCTACAAAAGCCAAATCGACCGAGCAAACCGATTCGACTTTGTTCCCCGACACGCCTGAACAAACCGATTCGACGGCAACCACTGACACTGAAGCCCCGACCGCTGAGGCCACTCCTTCAGTAGATGAATTAACCCGTCAGTTAGCCCAAGCGAAACAAAAAGCCGAGATCCATTGGGACAATCTGCTCCGTAAACAGGCCGACTATGACAATTTACAAAAACGCATGGCACGCGAATTAGACAATGCGCGTAAATACGCCTTAGAAAAATTTGCCACCGAACTGCTCGCCGTCAAAGACAGCATGGAATTAGGCCTCGATGCCGCGGCTAAATCTGAAACAGAGTTGGGGGCCGTGCATGAAGGCATGGATTTGACACTCAAAATGATGACCGACACGATGGCAAAATTTGGCATTAATGAAATTAATCCCATCGAGGAAAAATTTAATCCGCAATGGCACGAGGCGATGGCAATGCAACCGGTGCCAAATGCTGAAGATGGCACCGTGTTACACGTCCATCAAAAAGGCTATCAACTCAATGATCGCTTATTACGTCCCGCACGGGTAATGGTGGCAAAGGCCGTCAACGCCGAAAAACCACTTGAAAATCAGTGATCAGTGATCAGTTATCAGTTGGAAGTCTTAAATTTGAACGGGTGACGTATTGTCTATACGGAACGTACTTCAAAACCGTGAAAATGAAAAGGCGAACCGGTGATTGAATTATTTATAAAAAGAGTCATTTACAAAACAACCGGTTCAATTTTCAAATTTCAATTTTCATTTTCTAATAACGCCGCCAAAAAATAAAAAAAGGAGAATAGATTTATGAGTAAAATCATTGGTATCGACTTAGGGACAACTAATTCTTGCGTCGCGGTAATAGAAGGTAAAAATTACCGCGTTATTGAAAACAGCGAAGGGACACGCACCACACCGTCTATCGTTGCCTATACCAACGATGATGAAGTATTAGTGGGACAATCCGCTAAACGTCAAGCCGTCACCAATCCAGACAACACCTTATACGCCGTCAAACGTCTGGTTGGACGCAAGTTCAAAGACAACGTCGTGCAGCGCGATGTGGACATGGTACCCTACAAAATCGTCGAAGCGGACAACGGCGATGCTTGGGTATCCGTCAATGGAAAAAAAATGGCACCGCCAGAAATCTCCGCCCGTGTGCTAATGAAAATGAGAAAAACGGCCGAAGATTACCTGGGCGAAACCGTCAAAGAGGCGGTGATTACTGTTCCGGCTTATTTCAATGACTCGCAACGCCAAGCGACTAAAGATGCCGGACGTATTGCCGGCTTGGATGTCAAACGTATTATCAACGAGCCGACAGCGGCCGCCTTAGCGTATGGCATGGACAAACAACGCGGTGATATCAAAATTGCCGTGTACGACTTAGGCGGTGGTACGTTTGATATTTCTATCATTGAAATCGCTGAAGTGGATGGCGAACATCAATTTGAAGTGCTATCCACCAATGGCGACACTTTCCTCGGCGGTGAAGACTTTGACTTACGCATCATTGACTATTTGGTTGAGGAATTCAAAAAAGACACCGGGATTAATCTCAAAAAAGACCCGTTAGCTTTGCAACGTCTAAAAGAAGCGGCCGAGAAAGCCAAGATTGAACTGTCTTCTAGTCAACAAACCGAAGTCAATTTGCCCTACGTGACGGCCGATGCCAGCGGCCCGAAACACCTCAATATCAAATTGACCCGTGCCAAACTCGAAGCCTTAGTGGAAGTTCTCATTGCTCGTAGCATGGATCCCTGTCGGATCGCGCTCAAAGATGCCAACTTAACGGCCAGAGACATCAACGAAGTCATTTTAGTCGGTGGGCAAACCCGTATGCCCAAAGTGCAAGAAGCCGTTAAAAACCTGTTTGGCAAAGAGGCGCGTAAAGATGTCAACCCGGATGAAGCCGTTGCCATAGGAGCCTCGATTCAAGGCGGCGTTTTGAGCGGTGATGTCAAAGACGTGTTATTGTTAGATGTCACGCCGTTGTCTCTGGGTATTGAAACCTTAGGCGGCGTGATGACTAAGCTCATCGCCAAAAATACCACGATTCCAACCAAACACACACAAACCTTCTCCACCGCAGAAGACAGCCAAACTGCTGTGACAGTACATGTGTTGCAAGGTGAGCGTGATATCGCTTCCGCCAACAAATCGTTGGAAAAATTTGATTTGAGCGAGATTCCACCGGCCCCGCGTGGCATCCCGCAAGTTGAAGTGACTTTTGACATTGACGCGAACGGAATATTGCATGTCTCGGCCAAAGATAAAGCAACTGGCAAAGAACAATCCATTTCCATCAAAGCCTCCAGCGGTTTATCTGATGACGAAATCGATAACATGGTTAAAGATGCCGAAGCTCATGCCAGCGAAGACAAGAAGTTCCATGAACTGGTTGAAGCGCGTAACATAGCCGATAACATGATTCACGCCACAACCAAATCCTTGAAAGATTTAGGCGATAAAGTCGACACCAATGACAAAACCGCCATTGAAGCGGCTATTGAAGACCTCAAGGAAGCGCTCAAAGGAGATGACAAAGCCGCCATTGAAGCCAAAACTCAGACGTTGGTCGAACTCTCTGGCAAAATCGCGCAACAAGCTTATGGTCAAGCCGGCGGTGGTGTTGATCCTAGCGGCTTTACTGAAGCAGCTCAAGCGGCGGCCGGTGAAAAAGCCAAGGCTAAAGACAATCAATCGGACGTGGTTGATGCCGAGTTTGAAGAAGTTAAAGATAAAAAACAAGGCTAAACTGAATAACTTTTTTTTTCACCATGGGAGCTTCTCCGAAAACCTCGAAAAAGACACGAAAATAACCGGATAAAATCGTTTTCGGATAGGCTCTTGCTAATTGTTAATTGTGAATTGTTAATTGTTAATTATATTGCACACCGTCATATTCTTATCGTTCTATCAGTCGTCCAAACTAACGTTTGGCAGTGCCAAGTTAAAACGGTTACCCGTCAATAGAACATTGACAAAGTACTGGCTTATTATTAACGTGAGTTCGACTTTAAATATCAATGAGTTATAAAATTATTAGTTATATCAGTTAGTTATTTATAATGACTTAATTATCAATCAGTTAAAAACAAAACCCATAAGCTGTACTGGTTCATTCCAGTTGATGGCCCACAAATAAGGGTTATTAACTTATTAAAAAAAATGTCTTGTTAATCAATTAATTGTCATCAAATAATTGATTAATAGATGATTTATATAACTTATTTAAAAGTCGAACTCACGTTATTAAAAACTCATTACAGATTATCATTAAATGGCTTAAAATGTTATCCATGATAAACTAAACTTTTGTTTATTAAGCTTATAAATAGCCATTAACAATAATTCATTAACAATTATTAATTAACAATTAACAATTAATAATTAGTAAGTTCCCAACCACCACAGCTCAAGTTTAATTGAATAGCTATGTCAAAACGTGATTATTATCAAGTCCTTGATGTCCAAAAAAACGCGTCGGAAGATGAGCTGAAAAAAGCCTACCGCCGCTTGGCGATGAAATATCACCCGGATCGGAATCCGGGCGATAAACAGGCGGAAGACCGCTTCAAAGAAGCCAAAGAAGCCTACGAAGTTTTGAGTGAGCCGCAAAAACGGGCCGCTTACGACCAATTTGGACACGCTGGTGTTGAAGCCGCTATGGGCGGCGGCGGTGGCGGTGGTTTTGGGGGCTTTGGTGGTTTTGGCGATATAGGCGACATTTTTGAAAGCGTGTTTGGTGGTGGTTTTCGCAGCGGTGGTAATCGGGGAGCGTTTCGGGGTTCGGATTTACGCTACGATTTGACTTTGTCGCTTGAAGAAGTCGTTGCTGGCACCGAGGTGAAAATCCGTCTTCCTACACAAGTCGTTTGTTCAACTTGCGATGGTAGCGGAGCAAAAGCGGGCACGAGTCCTACCACTTGCCGTCGTTGTGGTGGACATGGACAAGTACGCATAACACAAGGCTTTTTCTCCGTGCAACAAACCTGCCCGACGTGTCGTGGTACCGGTAAAATCATTCCAGAGCCTTGTCGGGCCTGTCATGGCAATGGGCGCGTCCAAGAACACAAAACGTTGTCAGTCAAAATCCCACCAGGGGTGGACAGTGGTGATAGAATTCGCTTATCTGGCGAAGGCGAAGCCGGGAATAATGGTGGGCCGCCCGGCGATTTATATGTGCAAATTAATGTCCGTCCTCATCCTATATTTACTCGTGAAGACAACAATTTATTCTGCGAAGTGCCAATTAGCATTATTAACGCGGCGCTAGGTGGCGAATTAGAAGCCCCCACGCTTGATGGGCGCATTGTACTCAAAATTCCCACCGAAACGCAAACCGGCAAAGTTTTTCGCATTCGTGGCAAAGGCGTTAAACCCGTGCGTGGTGGCTTAGCGGGTGATTTACATTGTCGCATTGTCGTAGAAACACCTGTTAACCTCACGCCTCGTCAAAAAGAGTTACTCAGAGAATTTGAGAAAAGTATGGGCAAAAGCAAGCGACACAGTCCAAAACAAAGTTCGTGGTTAGATGGTGTCAAAAAATTCTTTGAAGATATTTCTAAATAAATAGCACTCTCACCCCAACCCTCTCCCAGAAGGAGAGGGAAACAAATACTCTCACCCTACCCTCACCCCGGCCATCTCCCAGAGAGCTACTCTAGGCACACATTTTTTAGTTAATTGATTTATAAGCGATTTTTTATTAGCTAATTCGGCTGAGAAACGAATCCCAACCGCCCAAACTTTAGTTTGGCAAGACTCTAGTCGTCCAAACTAACGTTTGGCAGTCGTCCAAACTTGAGTTTGGCAGTGCCCTTAAATCCGTCCAAACTTGAGTTTGTCAGTCGTCCAAACTAACGTTTGGCAGACATCCAAACTTTAGTTTATCTCACTTCGCTCGCTCACGAAGTTTCTTCGCTAGGCTAGATAAACCATAACGGGTTGTATACGGAATATACAGATGCGGGTGAAAATAAAAATTGACCCGTTTGGTATTTTTATTGACTTTCAATCCTTTCATTAAGCCGATAAAACATCCGTTTCGGAAAGCTTTGCACACAGAAGGTTCGCTTATCCTAAGTACTATCAGTATAACTCTTAGAATTTTGATGATATCGATGCCTTGGCAAAAGCCAAGGCATTTTGCGGCCTGGGCAGTGGGTAAAGGTAGTTAAGGAGAATTTAATGAAAACCAATGTTGCAATCGCCGGTGCCGCCGGCAGGATGGGACGCAGACTCATCGAAGCCTGCCTACAAGAAACCAATACCATTTTAACTATCGCACTTGAACACCCCGAAAGTAAGCTTATCGGTAGCGATGCTGGCGAATTGGCGGGGATGAGCAGGCTTGATATTTCAGTCGTTGGGAATTTGGACGCCGTTATCAATAATTTTGACGTGCTGATTGATTTCACCACACCACAAGCCACTCTCGAACATTTAGCCGCCTGTCGTGCCGCCCACAAACGCATGGTTATTGGCACAACCGGTTTTTCGGCCGAACAGCGCAAGACTATCGAACAAGCGGCGCAAGATATTGCTATTATGTTTGCGCCCAACATGAGCGTCGGCGTTAATCTTAGCTTTAAATTGGTGGAAATGGCTGCTAAAGTGCTTGGCGATAATGCTGATATTGAAATCATTGAAGCCCACCATCGCCATAAAGCCGACGCGCCTTCTGGCACTGCGCTGCGTATGGGTGAAATCATTGCCAATACGCTAGGGCGCGATTTATCGGAATGTGCTGTATATGGACGACAAGGAAAAACGGGAGAACGTGATCGTCGTACCATTGGCTTTGAAACCATTCGCGCCGGCGATATTGTTGGCGAACATACTGTCATGTTTGCCGATGTTGGAGAACGTATTGAAATCACTCACAAAGCATCAAGTCGCATGACTTTTGCCAAGGGTGCAATACGGGCAACGCAGTGGATTATGCAAAAGGAAAAAGGCTTGTTTGATATGCAGGATGTATTAGGGTTGCGGTAATATAAGTCGTCCAAGCTTTAGTTTGGTAGGAGTCCAAACTTTAGTTTGGCTGGAGTCCAAACTTTAGTTTGGCAATGCAAGGGAATGTTTGGTAGTGCCAAGTACAACGAATTACGCGGATAAACGAATTGGATGACGGTGAGTGAGTACAACCAATGACGGTGAGTACAACGGATGACGTGGATAAACGGATGAGCCGAGGAGTCCAAAGCTTTGGACAAGGCGGTTTTAATGTCTAGTACAACGGATGACGTGGATAAACGGATGAGCCAAGGAGTCCAAAGCATTAGCTTTGGACGAGGACGTGGATAAACGGATGAGCCAAGGAGTCCAAAGTTTTAGCTTTGGACAAGGCTGCCTTAACAGGAAGTTAAGAATGAAGGTGGTGCTTATGATCTCAATTCTTGTTTTGATCTAATCCTTTTTTATAAGCAATCCTTGTAGTTATATTTTGGGGTGTGTCCCACTTATCCGACATGTCTTGCCGCTTTAAAGCTAAGGTTTCTTTTGAGGGCCCTGTTTTCTTTTTTGATTTGGTAAACTTTTATTGATGGCTTACCCTAAAATCAATGAAAAATGAAAATTTAAAAATACTAAGGTGTCTTTCCAAAGCGGTTTTTGGGGCCATGTTGGCGAATTTATGTTCAGGCAAAAGTTTCGCTCCGCGAAACTTTTGCCTTTCAGGCTAAAGTTTTTCGGAGAAAAACTTTAGCCTGAACAGTTGATTTGATTGATGGCCCTATCGATAAAAACTTCTAAAAGGACAAGTGGGACACAGCTTTGCCAAAACAGCGGCAAAATAGATATTTTAATAAAATTAATTTCTTTGGAAGCTGAAAGCTCAAGTCCCCTAAAGGGGACTAAATAATTATCTGAATATCTATAGAAATGCGCCCGTACAATTTGTCATATGGGATTAATCATTTTTTCTGTAATTGCGTAAGTTCCACACTTTGGTGGGTTAGGGGATATTTTTAAGTCTAGTGGCTAAAGTTATGAGCAATACCCCGCAACTTCCTAATCTAGGTCAATATTTTATGAAAAATCTATCAATGAATCTAGAAAAGTTAGGTTTCAATGAATGGTTTCAGGATAACACGGAACCGGCAAAATTAACTGAGTATCAAATAGCCAGAGTTATTACCGTTAATAAGAATAGTTATATCATTCAAAATGGCAAGAATGAGATATTTGCGAAAATAACTGGGGCACTTATGTTTAATGCGGATTCCCCGCTGGATTATCCTGCCGTGGGTGACTGGGTATATGTACAAGTTTTTGATGATGATTCATTTGCGGTTATTCATGAGATTCTGCCAAGAAAATCGTTATTAAAACGGAAAACCTCAGGCAAACAGATCGAATTTCAATTAATTGCGGCTAATATCGACACAGCTATGATTATTCAGTCACTTGATTTTAATTATAACATCAGACGATTAGAACGATATCTGGTCATGATAAATGAAAGTCATATTCATCCGCTCGTGTTATTGAGTAAAAGTGACTTGTTGGCTGCTGACGAAATTGAAAAAAAGATCGCTGATATTCATAAACTGATGCCGAATCTTCAGATACTGGCTTTCAGTAGTCAAAATGACTCGGGGTTGGATCAGGTAAAAGAACGGCTGATTGCAGGGAAAACTTTTTGTTTGCTCGGATCATCAGGGGTAGGGAAAACGACTTTATTAAATAACCTTATGGATGAGGCGTTATTTGAAACGCATAAGGTCAGAGAAACAGATGGAAAGGGAAGACATACGACGACACGTCGTCAGCTCATTCTGTTGAAAAACGGTGCGATGATCATAGACACACCGGGCATGCGAGAACTTGGGAATATTGCGGTAGAATCTGGGCTTTGTGATACTTTTAATGAAATAGCGGAGTTATCAACTCAATGTCGCTATAATGATTGTACTCATATTCATGAAAAAGGCTGTGCGGTATTGCTTGCGCTAAAAGACGGGATGATTTCTGAAGAACGTTATCGGAATTATGTCAAAATGAATAAAGAATCTGTTTATAATGAGATGTCATATTTGGAGAAAAGACAGAAAGATAAGCAGTTTGGTAAGTTATCTAAATCTGTGATGAAGCATAAGAACAGAGCTAGACGTTCATAAAATCCCAGTACAACGAATTACGGGCCGATAAACGAATTGGATGACGGTGAGTACAACCAATGATGGTGAATGAGTACAACGGATGACGTGGATAAACGAATTGGATGTGAGTACTTTGATGACGGTGAGTACAACCAATAAGGATGAGTACAACGAATTGCGCGGATAAACGAATTAGATGACGGTAAGTACTTTGATGACGGTGAGTACAACCAATAAGGATGAGTACAACGGATTACGGGCCGATAAACGAATTGGATGACGGTGAGTACTTTGATGAGGGTGAGTACAACCAATAAGGATGAGTACAACGAATTACGGGCCGATAAACGAATTAGATGACGGTGAGTACTTTGATGAGGGTGAGTACAACCAATGGCGGTAAGTACAACGAATTATGGCGGTAAGTACAACGAATTACGCGGATAAACGAATTAGATGAAGGTGA
>NBMI01000024.1:0-1161 GCA_002085445.1 Candidatus Parabeggiatoa sp. nov. 2 | reverse complement strand
ATAAACGAATTAGATGAAGGTGAGTACTTTGATGAGGGTGAGTACAACCAATAAGGATGAGTACTTTGATGACGTGAATAAACGAATTGGATGATGGTGAGTACTTTGATGACGGTGAGTACAACCAATAAGGATGAGTAATAAACGAATTAGATGAAGGTGAGTACTTTGATGAGGGTGAGTACAACCAATAAGGATGAGTACTTTGATGACGTGAATAAACGAATTGGATGATGGTGAGTACAACCAATGGCGATGAGTAAGTACAACGAATTACGCGGATAAACGAATTGGATAAAGGTAAGGATAAAGGTAAGTATTGGATAAAGGTAAGTTAAGTACTTTGATGAGGGTGAGTACAACTAATATTGCTGCTAAACGAATTGGATGACGGTGAGTTGATGACGGTGAGTTGATGACGGTGAGTATAACGACACTTAGGATAAATGAATGACGGGAAGCACAAAAAATGTAATTCGTTGGGTAGTGCCACACAGGAAAGTGGTAAACGGATACTATTCCTTTGAGCGAGAGTCTCCGTCAAATCACTACATATCCCTTGAAGGGATAGTCTCCGTCAAGTGGTAAACGGATAGTTGCTGTCGCGTTGAGCGAGAGTCTCCGTCAAGTGGTAAACGTATACTATTGCTTTGAGCGGGAGTCTCCGTCAAGTGGTAAACGGATAGTTACTGTCGCGTTGAGCGAGAGTCTTCGTCAAGTGGTAAACGGATAGTTAGTGTCGCGTTGAGCGAGAGTCTTCGTCAAGTGGTAAACGGATAGTTAGTGTCGCGTTGAGCGAGAGTCTTCGTCAAGTGGTAAACGAAACGTATACTATTGCTTTGAGCGGGAGTCTCCGTCAAGTGGTAAACGGATAGTTGCTGTCGCGTTGAGCGAGAGTCTTCGTCAAATGGTAAACGGATAGTTACTGTCGCGTTGAACGAGAGTCTTCGTCAAGTGCTAAACGGATAAGTACCCGTGCAAGAGTTTTCCAGTGTTATGGGCACAAAAGTAATTGTTTTTGTTGGGTTTATTTTTTTTAAATACCTGCACGGGTACTTAGTTACTGTCGCGTTGAGCGAGAGTCTCCGTCAAGTGGTAAACGGATAGTTACTGTCGCGTTGAGCGAGAGTCTCCGTCAAGTGGTAAACGGATAGTTACTGT
>NBMI01000211.1 GCA_002085445.1 Candidatus Parabeggiatoa sp. nov. 2 | reverse complement strand
GCTGGCGATGTCCGCCACGCCGAAGCCCGCCCCTTAGTTGAAGCAGCTAGACGAGGTGAGTTAGCTGTATGCAGTACAACCGGCATTTTAAGCGAAGTTTATGAGCGACTTTTAAAATGCTTGAATTAGCCGAAAAGCATGGACTAACGGCGCGTCGGATACATGATGCTAGACATGCTGCTATAGCACTGACTGCGGGTGTAACTCAAATATACACTTATGATATTGAAGATTGGAAACATTTTGGTTCAGATGGTTTAGTCATTTCAGGGCCCGCTTTAGTGGTATCTCAATTGACATCAGGGTTGTAATTTCGCTTTTAAGTTTATCCTGTTAATTCTCAAATGTCTGAATCAGAATTGACAGAATTAAAGAATTTTCAGAATGGGTTCATTGGCTTTAATGGGATTATGTGGTTTTAATTAAAATTATTCTGTCAATTCTCAAATGTCTGAATCATATGTGATTCAGACAATTATTGCGTTATAGTTCATTAAGTTGTATTATATTAAAAATTAATATGGATAATTCTTTTCTATTTCAAGGTATAACGTTTTTATGGGATATTCAAAAGGCTCAAATCAATCGTCAGAAACATGGGGTTACTTTTGAGCAAGCTTGTGAAGTCTTTTTCGATCCGTTTATTCGGGTTGTAGATGCCAGTGCAGAAGATGAAGCACGAGATGCTGTAATTGGTGTCAACTCAAATGGAAAACATCTTTTTGTTGTTCATATCCAACTAGAATTCGAGGTTGAAGTTTTTCTTCAAAAAACTTCAACCTCGAAGATTGTTTCCGAATTATCTCGGCTCGTAAGGTGACTAAACAAGAACGGTATTATTATGAAAACTATTGAATTGAATGAAAGACTCAGAAAAGATCGGCTTCTAATGGCAATGACAGTGCGTATGCCAGAAGATGTCATCCAAGACTTAAAGCGAGTTGCACCCGCATTTGGATTTTCTAGCGATGAAGCATTGATTCGATACTATATCGGGCAAGGTTTGCGGGTTGACTTGGAACGCTTAAACTCTCTACCTATACAAACTCTTATTGAAAGTTTAAAACGTCAAGGCGTTCCGAACCTTGTGATTGATAAAGCCATTGAGGAAACTGAACAACAAGCGTTTTCAGCCCTTGAGCGAGCGTAGCAAGCGTAGGGTAGGTTCCGCTACGCGAACCGAAATGATTCAATCAGAGTACAACGAATTAGGAAATCAACGAATTTTTATCAATTAAACTAAAGTACCATTCGTTTATTTCTAAATTCGCAGTAATCAGGAGTCCAAACGACGCTAAAGTTTCGCTCCGCGAAACTTTAGCGTCGTTTTTAGTTTGGCAGGACTCAGGAGTCCAAACTTTAGTTTGGCAGGACAGCCGCGGGAGTTTGGCAGAGTAGTGATACGCGGCCCTCTGTTATTAACTATTTTTTTTGCGGGTTTTTGGACTATCGCTTTTGAGGGCCATAAAATAGTTACGTCGGCAAAAGTTTCGCTCCGCGAAACTTTTGCCGACGTGGATGTTTTCAAATTAAGTGATGGCCCCCAATTTTTAATTCGTTTATCCGCGTAATTCGTTGTACTATTCAGGCGTAATTCGTTGTACTATTCAGGCGTAATTCGCTGTACTCATCAATTCGCTGTACTCAATTCTGATTCAGACAATTATTTAATCATAACTGCTCATAAGCTAATGAAGAATATATATCATAAAATGACTATCAATGATAAGCCTTTGGTATGGCTTTCTGGTGAAATAAAAACACCGCCCTTTTCACAAAATGCCCGTCTTGAGGCTGGATTCTTATTAAGAAAACTACAAAAAGGAGAAATGCTTTCTCTCCCACAATCTCGCCCAATGCCTTCTATTGGATTTCGATGCCATGAATTACGAATTAATGACGAGAATACCACTTGGCGAATTATTTATCGTATTGACTCTGATGCTGTTATCATACTAGACGTATTTGAGAAAAAAACACAACGTACCCCTAAACAAGTCATTGAAACCTGTCAGCGTCGCTTAACCACTTATGAGAATTCCTGTTAGGAGTAAAAAAAATGGATAAAGACAAACAAGCAAAGCTCGCCTCAAAAGGCTGGAAAATTGGCACGGTTAATGAGTTTTTAGAATTAACACCGGCTGAAGCCACCTATATCGAATTAAGACTCGCACTCAGTGAAAATCTTCAACAACGTCGCACACAAAAACAACTCACACCAAGCCAATTTGCACAATTACTCAACGCCAACCCTTCCCAAATTGAAAAATTAGAAACGGGAGAAGCGTCAGTATCACTTGATTTCTTAATACGATCACTGCTAACACTTGGCGCAACCGTTAAGGAATTAGCCGAGATTATGGTTCACTCCCAAGATTTTGCCGGTAATCCTAACGTCTGAATCAGGATTGACAAGATTAAAGGATTTTCAGATTTAAGGTTTATCCGGTTAATTTGTCTGAATCAGAATTGGCAGTTCAGAATTAAAGAATTTGATCTCGCTACGCTCGTTACTGCGTTTCAGAGTCAGACACACAAGAATTTTCTGACAAGTTCATTAGCTTTAATGGAGTTATGCCAAGCTAAAGCTGGCAGACTCCAAAATATTTCAATCAATCGGAGGCGTTGAGGTATCAATGCCCGAAGCATCCAGCAACCGAGACAACCATGCCAGCAAAAGATATTTATCATAACCAAGTCAAAAATGCTTTAATCAAAGAAGGATGGCTCATCACAGACGATCCGTTATCGGTCCAATTTGGGGGTATTGATTTATATGTTGATTTAGGTGCGGAAAAATTAATCGCGGCTAAAAAAGATGAGCAACAAATAGCGGTTGAAATCAAAAGTTTTCAGAGTGCCTCATTGACTGCTGAATTTCATACCGCAGTTGGGCAATTTATCAACTATCGAATAGCGTTAGAAAACGAGGAACTCGACTATACACTCTATTTAGCGGTTCCGGTGGAAATATACAACAGCTATTTCCAACGTCAATTGCCCCAAACAGTCATTCAGCGATACCACTTTAAACTCGTTATTTATGACATAGATACCCAGGAGATTGTCAAATGGATAAACTAGAGAAATATCGCACCTCTATTAAACAATTGATTCAGGAATATGGGACATATTGTCCTTCTTATCGGGGTGGGGAAGTCGATATCGAACTAATCTTTGATACCGAACATGATCATTATCAATTAGTCAACGTCGGTTGGCATCACAAAAAATGGATTCATAGCTGTTTCCTGCATATTGACATCAAAAACGGCAAAATCTGGATTCAGCACAATGGTACCGAAGATGACATTGCACACGAATTGGTTGCCAAAGGCGTACCAAAAGAGGAGATTGTGTTAGGATTCCAAGCACCCAATCACCGTCATTGAGTCTTCAGTGCCCTTTAGGGCACTTCAGCTATTAGACGACGGCTTTACCAAAGGCGGGGGGGATTATTTCTTTCTAATTCCTTAACTTAATGGCATTGACCCAACTGCGTGGTGTCCGTTGGTTCCAAACCAGAGGTTCGGAATCAGAAAAAGGCTTACTGCGCGTTATCAAATCAGCGTCTGAATCAGAATTTTCAGAATTTAAGAATTTTCAGAATTAAAGAATTTGATCTCGCGTAGCGAATTACTGCGTTTCTGATTCAGACAATGATTCAATCAGAGTACAACGAATTAGGAAATCAACGAATTTCTCAACTGTCTGAATCAGAATTTTCAGAATTAAAGAATTTTCAGAATGTGTGTTTTTGGCTTGGACAAAGTACTATTCGTTTATTTCTCAATTCGCTGTACTCAGTCGTCCAAACTAACGTTTGGCAGTTGTCGTTTGGCAGCCGCGGGAGTTTGGCAGAGTAGTGATACGCGGCCCTCTGTTATTAACTATTTTTTTTGCGGGTTTTTGGACTATCGCTTTTGAGGGCCATAAAATTCAAATTAAGTGATGGCCCCCAATTTTTAATTCGTTTATCCGCGTAATTCGTTGTACTATTCAGGCGTAATTACTTGTACTATTCCGGCGTAATTCGTTGGTACTACTAGCGTATCGATTTTGAGGGCCATAAAATAGTTTGGATGCTTTCAAATTAAGTGATGGCCCCCAAAAGATTTAATCCGTTTATCCACGTCATCCGTTGTACTACCAGTTACTGTCGAAAAGGTTGAATAAATTCATACCTAACGACCGGCGGCCCCCAACAGATTTAATCCGTTTATCCACGTCATCCGTTGTACTACCAGTTACTGTCGAAAAGGTTGAATAAATTCATTCCTAACGGCCTACGGCCCCCAAAAGATTTAATCCGTTTATCGGCCCGTCATCCGTTGTACTATTCAGGCGTAATTAGTTGGTACTACTCGCATATCGATTTTGAGGGCCATAAAATAATTTGGAGGCTTTCAAATTAAGTGATGGCCCCCAAAAGATTTAATCCGTTTATCGGCCCGTCATCCGTTGTACTATTCAGGCGTAATTAGTTGTACTATCAGCGTCTCGATTTTGAGGGCCATAAAATAATTTGGATGCATTCAAATCAACTGATGGCCCCCAATTGGTGTTAAAAACATACATGCCGACGAAAAAGGTGGGCAACACGTTGCCCACCTACTAAATTCATCTGACTGGAGTCAATAACATGTCAACAACTAAAATTTTTCGTCAAGGGATATCGACACTACTCAACAGCAGCATCATAGAAATCCTCTCTGATATGCCGGGTGTCAATAAGGCCCTTGATTTACTTCAAGAAAATTTCACCTTCACCGCCGATGAAATGGCGAAGAATTTTCAGGACGGTTATGGTTATGCGTTAGCGGCAATTAGTATATTTCAAGGTGATAATGTCGTTTTTTCGGAGGCGGAATTAGCCACTTTTGTCACCAGCAACGGGGCAAGTTCCATGACTGATTTAGTCTTGGAACACATCCAAGCCGATTTGGATGATCGTGTGGTGGCGTTGCTACGCTATAAAGAATTACTGGGCAACGCCGTGCTATTTTTCTTGCATGAGCAACTTCGCAAAGATGAGCGTTTTAACAACACGTTAGCGGCGTTGCAGCGCGAAGGCTTAATGGTGGATGTGCGTGAGATTAAACAAATTGTGCAAACCACCGAAGCCAAATTAAATCAAGCCGTTGCCGCGAAAAAGTTTGGTGACGTGGCGCAACTAGGGCAACAATTGGAACAGTTGCAACAAGTGGAATCGGTAACGCAAACCCATTATGCCCAATTCCTTGAATTTAGCCAACGGTTTGCGGATTGGGCACCATTAGTTAATGTCCAATTGGAACAAGTCTTAACAGCAACGGAACAAATGCAAGAACAATTGGGCGGTATTAAAAGTGATACCAAGCAAATTAAAGGTGATACCGAAGAAATTTTAGCCCTCCTTCAGCAATTGATGGCTCGCGCTGGCTTATCGGCACAAATCAAAGCCCGTGACGAGTTTGCGCCTCACAGCAGCACTAGCCTTCAACAGATTCAAGAAGCCGTTGCTAAATTAAAAGGTTTGCCGACGGCAGCCCAATATAATCAATTAGCTATCAAGGCCGGCAGTGTTTTATTTTCGACCGGTAATCCCAAACATATGGCCGAGGCCGAAGCGTTATTAGTTCAAGCGCGAGATAGCACCCAAGTGCCGGCCGAAAAGGCCTTGGCTTGTTTCAACCTCTTTCAAATACGGCTACGGCGCCAAGCCTACGACGAGGCCTTAGCCGATTTACAAACCGCCATCACCATTGACCGAAATTATGCTTGGCATGATGTCGGCAAATATCCCATGATACGAATACTGGGCGCCGGCGGCATGGGCTGTGTTTTTCTGTGCCATGATCAATGGGATGAAGGCAACAAAGTCGTTGTTAAATGCTTTTGGGAAGGGCGCAAGGGTTCGCGCAAGGCGGTTTTCGGCGAAGCCATGATTATGCGTAAAATCGCCAGCGCGTATGTGCCAACACCATTAGATTGTGGCTATGTCGATGCCATTCGCCAAGAACGGCCTTTTTTTGTGACGGAATATCTCGAAGGTGCCTTAGACGGCGAAACCTGGTTAAAAAAACATGGAAAACTCGATGTAGCAACCGGCCTCGCGGTAGGCTTGCAAATCGCTAAAGGACTCCAAGTAGCGCACCAACAAGGCGTTTACCATCTGGACTTAAAGCCGGCCAATTTGTTATTCAAACAGACGGAATCCGGCTTAATGGTCAAAATCATTGACTTTGGACAGGCGCGAGTGGCTACTTCTTTGCGCCAAGAGGCCCTATCGCGGCGCAGTGTCGGTGGTATGACGCAATTGGGGCAAGCCTTGTTTTTTGGGACATTGTATTACGCGCCGCCAGAACAACGGGGCGAAACCCAATATGGTAAACCGAGTGCCAAAAGCGATTTATATGCCTTTGCGGCCACGCTCTATCGGCTAATGACCGGAGAAATGCCCGATACGTTGAATCCGCACTATTTGGCGGATGCACCTTCGGCCTTATTTGAGTTACTGTGCGACTGTAAGAAAAACGATCCCGCCCAACGCCCGGATTCGGCCCAACTGGTAAAGCGTTTAGAAGACATTCTAGCAAAGTTGGAACAAATTCCACATAACCTCCCTTTTTCAAACGGGAAAAGAAAAGCCCAAGAAGAGGCCTTAAAAGCGGTTTCAGATAAGCGGTTATCTTTTTGGAATCCGTTTGCCTTTCAGCGTCGTTTCCAGCCTCGATTAGATTGGCAACCCGCTAAAACAATTGAGATTGATTTCAATAAACAGCCGTGTGCAATATTAGTCGGTACAGTGATTGTCAGAAATGACGGAAAAGTCCCTTGGTTTGGACGCTTGCTTAGAAATAAGGATTATCCTGACTACCAAGTCAAATTTTCGTTGAACTATCGTCATGAGCAGTTAATAAACGGCGGATTTTTGCTGTCTGATGAGGGCGAAGAAGTACCGTTAGTACCGTTGGGTTTCCGAGAAGTCGGCGAAGAAACGGCACTGACGCGCAATATGAAACTGCGGGTGAGTCACGAAACACCGATTTATATCTTTCTGGCTACCGATGTCATTACTGATTTTCAGGCCCATCAAACCGTCTCAGGGCCGCGCACCGTGACTTTTGGAGGCCCAGAAAAAGATTTTCATCTCTCAGTGGAAATGTGGCGAGCAAAAAAACCTGTTGCGGCTCAGGAAATTGACTTTGAACTGGAATTGGTTCCAGAGGAACCCCAACCACCACTGGTGACTTATCAAGCCCGTGCCGAAACGCTTTATTTTGGTAAAGGAAAATCCTTAAGCAGTGGCACATTCCGTTTTGAAAGTCAAGCGCAACACCAGTTTGCTAAGCCCTTTAAGGGCCGTTTCAACATACTGAGTTATAAGAATAATTTGCCTTTGCTCAACAACCCGGTGACGCTTGCTGAAGGTGAAGAAGTTGTCGTTTTGCCGGCCCCAGAAAGTCAGAGTAAAAAACGAGAGAACAATAGAGTAGAGAGCAAAGTACTTGTCTTCTGTGACGGTGAAATCATCTCAAATCCAGAGCCGCGCCAAGATTACTCGTTTAACTTGACGGGTAAGTTTGCCCATGAGGATTCAGAGCCGGGGCCTCATACATTTACCCTGCACCGCGATCCCACTCGGGCCTACATCGCGTTGGAGATTGTCCAATTTAAGAAAACCTATAGTCTCTATTGGCAACCAAAGGCTGAAAAAGCGTCTGAAAAAGCTGAAAAAGCTGAAAACGCGTTTGAAAAATCTCCTCGCTTTCGATTGAGACTCGAAGGGAGAGAAGAAGCCGAAGGCCATTCGCTTGACAACGGTATCTTAAACTTGGATCATAATCTCGTTAAATTTGATAAAGGTACCCTGGCCGTCACGATTTTTGAAATACAGCTGGGCAACACCGGCAACTCGGGGCAAGGTTGGGTCAAACTCCATCTGACGATGGAACTGAAATTTCAACCCCAGGTACGGAGGGCCATAAAACTTTACCAAGGCTACCAGATTAAAAATTCACTCCATCTTATCACGAAGGATTACCAAGGAGAATTTACCGGCGCTAGAACAATTACCGTCAAAGAAGGCGAACCGGTAGAAAAACTCGTGGTTCAAATCTTTGCCGGGCAAATCATTCAAGATATTGTCGGTGGGCGAATTGACACTAACTCTGGTAGCATTAACGCTTATCTTGATATAGAAATTCAGGATGACGACGGACAAAAACGTTCGCACGCGCTCAGCATTGTCGCGCCAATTGGACTGGAAAAACTCCCTCATCCCAATTGGCTCTGTATTGACTTTGGCACCTCCGCCATTGTCGCGGCGATTGGCACCCAAGATAAGCTCTACATTTTACCACTTCAGAAATTAGTCAAAGAACATGATCCGGCCCTCAACCTTGAGGACTATGATCCAAACAACACCGAACGGGGCACCGATTTTCTGCCCAGTCATATCGTTTGCGATGCTGATTTACGCCGAAGTGAAACCCAAGACGACAAGATAAGAAAAGGCTATCCAACCTACCAACCGGCTTCGTTGAAACCGGGCGATCCCGATTTTATTGGCTTACCCGCCACAACGCCGCGGATCCGCGAATATCCGGGGCGCGTTATTTTTTCACTGAAAAGCTTGCTGGCGCAACCGTCAGAAACTATCTCATTGCAAGAGGAGGTTAAGTTTTACCAATTGGATAACCTAGGCAATGTCGTGACGGAAACAGATGAAGACGGTAATCACAAACCTGTAGAGATTGTGCGACCTCAGTTGCCATTGAAATACTTGCTGGAATCGGTTTTTGCGGCCTTAGCCGAAGGCTATATCACCGCCCTTGAGGTGTTTGAAAAAGGCGGGCAACTCATCCTGTCTCACCCAAACACGTTTACCGCCTTTCATAAGAACAGATTACACGACATTGCTTGGAAAGCACTCAATCAACGTTTAGGCATTGCCTTAAAGGAGCGCATTCAACTCATCAGCGAATCGGATGCCGTCGCTTATCACTATTGTCGGCAACGGATGTTAGAGGCGCGGCATCGTGGTGAGACGGAACGCCTTTTGGAGAAACGGCGTCTAAATAACCGGTGGGAACGCCTATTAGTCTACGATTTTGGGGCCGGCACACTGGATTTATCTTTAGTACATATCCGTTGGAATCAAGAAGGCACCTATCCCGAACAGTGGCAAGTCGAAAATCGCTTAAGCGTGCCGATTGCTGGCAATCATATTGACAGTTTACTGGCGCGTTTGATAGATGGCTTGCTCAGAGACGAATCCGTTCTGAACCCTGAAGTGTTTGAATATCGATATCCGGTTGTTGATAACCAACTAAAAGGCTCTCAAGAAGTAGAACGAAACAACCATCGCGACGCGGTGTACAGATTGTGGCAAAATATCCGCGACGTCAAACACAGTGCTGACTGGCAGGAAGGAAAGCCCTTTCGCGTTCTGGTTGGAAGCAAAGGTGCAGGGGAGGTTGTCAGATACAAAGAGAATGCTTTTCTCTATAGCCTTGAAACGGCTCCAGAAGTCCGTTCTGAATCACAAGAGCGTTCTGAGGTTGAAAAACCCGTCTTAGAAACGGATGGTGACCAAATCTACCTCAATATTCCCGCGGCAACGGTGCATAACTATCCACCGTTGCAAGCGTTTATTGAGTTCGTCACAGATACCGTCGTCAATGAATTATTAGACTGCGCGGGAATAGCCGCGCAAAATGTCAATACCGTGGTGATTTCTGGGAGAGGCGCACTTTGGCCGGGCTTACGTGAGCGCGTCTGGGACAAATTCCCTGAACACTGCGAAAAGCCTAAGTTAGACAAACAACAAGTCAAAAATGCCGTTGTGAGTGGCGCGATTGCTTGGCAAGAACTCAAAATTAAAGCGATTGAGCCAAAGATAAAACCACGCTTAGCCATTTTGCGTGAAGGTGACCAGAGTTTGGTGCCTGAAGAAGACTGGGGACAAGGGCCGATTGATTTGAGGGCCAGCAGCACATTCAGTCTAGTTCAAGTTTCTCACCGACATCCTGATAGTAAAGACTTTAATTCGTTGCGCTGCCACTTTTACATTAAATTAGCACGATACCGTCGTGACTTGAAATGGAAGGGTGATCCTCGCTTATTTGTCCGCAAGAAAGAAAGTAACAATCAAACGATTGTTCGGTTAGAAAATGCCGGAGGCCATGGTTATGATTTCAAAGCACTGGGTTCAAACAGTCCGTTGTCATCAGTCGCGCCGTGGCCGATTGGGCAAGTTGTATTATCTGAGAACTTATATGGTTAGGGAAAAGCCAGCCAGGAGTCTAAAATCCGGAGTCCAAACTTTAGTTTGGATACTTTCAAATTAAGTGATGGCCCCCTATTGGACTTCATTAGTTAGATTTTTAATTCGTTTATCCGCGTAATTCGTTGTACTATTCAGGCGTAATTCGTTGGTACTACTCGCATATCGATTTTGAGGGCCATAAAATACTTTGGATGCTTTCAAATTAAGTGATGGCCCCAAAATATTTAATCCGTTTATCGGCCCGTCATCCGTTGTACTACTAGCTACTGTCGAGAACGGTTGAATGAATTCATACCTAACGGCCGGCGGCCCCCAAAATAATTAGGAAACGAAGTTCAGCGTAATAGTACAACGAATTAGGAAATCAACGAATTTTTCTCAATTGGACAAAGTACCATTCGTTTATTTCTCAATTCGCTGTACTCATCAATTCGCTGTACTTGATAGGGTTTGGTTTTTATTCTGTTAATTCTCAATTTTATCGTTCCCACTACTCGCCATGGTGGGAATCCAACCACATTAGGAATACAATAATGAGTATGACAGCAAAACACCTCAAGCAAAACGCTCAGTTCAGTGTCACAGAATGGGAAAATGAGATTAAACAATTAGTTGAAAACCATCGTATCATGGAAGCACGACAACGATTATCTCAAGCCAGCAAAGCGGGTATCTTGAGTACCACACTCAAAGAGTGGCAACTGGTGTTAAGAGAACCTAAAGTCTCCGTGAAAAATGACGCGACGGGCGTTGGTTTGACTGAAAATTACCAGTGGCTCAAGAAAAATGCCCTACAGTTTAAAGGATTATGGGTAGCACTCTCAAGGGGTGTTTTAATTGATAGCCATGATAATCTGACGACTTTACGCCAAACCCTGGAAAAATCAGGAAAATTGACCCATGACGTTGCATTTATGGCAATCGAAAACTAAGCGCAATGAAACCATTTCCAGAACATAATGTTTGTGAGTTTTCGCCTTGGACAGGATGTGCTCCTCTTCACATCGAAAGTTGGCAAGGCATCAATAAACTCATCATTGGCGTACATTGTAAAATTGAAAAAGCTAATGTAGAAAATATTGCCATGTTAGATACTGCCGCCGAATGGTCTATCATTGGTGGCAAATTAGCTGAAAAGATACTTGAAGATAAAACCTTGTCTATTCCAACTCATCTTCCAATTACCCTGTCAACCAGATTGGGGAAATTTACCGGCAATGTGCATCGTCTTGCAGTCAGTTTAATCGCTGAAAAAGGAAGAGGGCATGACTTAGAAGTGGATGGTTCCTTTATTATAATGCCAGATTGGAAAGGCCCAATGGTATTAGGTTTTCATGGTTTTCTTGAAAGAATCCTATTCGCAATTGATCACGGCGTCTCCAGCCAACAACAAGGGTATATTTACTTTGCAATGCCATAAGCTCCAAACAATTAATCGTCTCTGCAAGAAGCGTCGGGTGGGTTCAATGCCATTAAGTTAAGCCGCTATTTTTGGACTCCTCTAAAAAACATTATCAGACGTGCGTACAAAACGGGGTTTCAACTCATTGACAAGAATTGAATTTCTATTTATAATAATGTGCAGAATTTTGGATGAACTGTAGCCCACCTAAGCGGGCGGCAGGTAATCGGATGGTACCCCGATCTTATTGCCCACTTGCCCACCATGAATCTACCAACGTTTGGCAGAGAGTGAATAGCCACAGGTGCAACCTGTGGAGCCCCAAAAAAAAACTCCCCAACCCCGATAGGGGTTTTCATAGCCACAGGTGCAACCTGTGGAAAATGTGCCCCCAACGCGCCAACCCCGTAGGGGTTGAATGTTAATAAGTCTGGTATTGATATAATCAATAAAATTCAACATGTTATACATTTAAACAGTTACAATCACATTTTAATTCGTTTATCCGCGTATTCGTTGTACTATTCAGGCGTAATTAGTTGTACTACTCGCGTATCGATTTTGAGGGCCATAAAATAGTTTGGATGCTTTCAAATCAACTGATGGCCCCCTATTAGTGTTAAAACCATACATGCCAACGAAGAAGGTGGGCAACACGTTGCCTACCCGACTAAACTCATCTGACTGGAGTCAATCACATGTCAACAGCTAAAATTTTTCGTCAAGGGATATCGACACTACTTAACAGTGCCATCGTAGACATCCTCGCTGGTGTCACTGATACCGAAAAGGCGCTTGATTTACTGAAACAAAATTTCACCTTCACCGCCGATGAAATGGCTAAGAATTTTCAGGACGGTTATGGTTATGCGTTAGCGGCGATTAGTAGCGGCTTGGCTGCGCCTGAAAATCAGCAAGGTTTTTGGCAAACGCTCGTTCAATCCAATGTTAACCGTGAACTCGCTACCGGCATTGAAGAAGACTATTTGCAACCCTTTGCACTGCAACAAGGCTTGACAGCGGCGGAGTTACAAACCTTTCGTCAAACCGCCGCCCACCAATGCCAGAAGGTTGCCAAGCTGACGCTATTTCAAGGTGATAATGTCGTTTTTTCGGAGGCGGAATTAGCCACTTTTGTCACCAGCAACGGGGCAAGTTCTATTACCGATTTAGTCTTGGAACAAATCCAAGCCGATTTGGATGATCGCGTGGTGGCGTTGCTACGCTATAAAGAATTACTGGGCAACGCGCTATTATTTTTCTTGCATGAGCAACTCCGCAAAGATGAGCGTTTTAAAAACACCTTAGCCGCATTGCAGCGCGAAGGTTTAATGGTGGATGTGCGCGAGATTAAACAAATTGTGCAAACCAGCGAAGCCAAATTAAATCAAGCCGTTGCCGCGAAAAAGTTTGGTGATGTCGCACAACTGGGGCAACAATTGGAACAGTTGCAACAAGTTGAGTCGGTAACACAAAGCCATTATGCCCAATTCCTTGAATTTAGCCAACGGTTTGCCGATTGGGCGCCATTAGTTAATGTCCAATTGGAACGAGTCTTAACCGCAACGGAGCAAATGCAAGAACAATTGGGCGGTATTAAAAGTGATATCGAACAGATTAAAAGTGATACGGGCGGTATTAAAAGTGATACCAAACAGATTAAAGGTGATACCAAACAAATTTTAGCCCTCCTTGAACAATTGATGGCTCGCGCCGATTTATCGCCCCAAGTCAAACCGCGTGATGAATTTTGGCGCAACACCGTTTGAAGAATGAACAAGTCGTCATCAAGTGTTTTTGGGAAACGTTGCACGGTTCAGCGGATGCTCTGTTTAAAGAAGCCTTTTTGATGGCTAAAATTGCTGGCGAGTATGTGCCACAACCACTTGATTGTGGTTTTGTGGATATAACAAGACAGGAGCGCGGCTATTTTATATCCGAATACATTGAAGGGGCGATAGATGGCGAAACGTGGTTAAAACAATATGGCAAGTTAGATGTCCAAACTGGGATTGCGGTGGGCTTGCAAATTGCCAAAGGGTTGCAAATCGCGCATGACAACGGCATTTTTCATTTAGACTTAAAACCCGCCAATATTTTATTGCAGCGGCAAAACGCTGATGAGATAGTGGTGAAAATCATTGATTTTGGGTTAGCCAAAGTCGCCCCATCGTTAGGGCAAGAAATGGTTAACCAGCGCAGTCGTTCGGGGTTAAGTGTGTTAGCACAAGCGGCGGTGTTTGGCACAATGGATTATGCGCCACCAGAGCAACAAGGCATGATACGCTATGGAAAGCCGAGTGCCAAAAGTGATGGGTATGCGTTTGGCAAAACCTTATATCGCTTCTTAACGGAAGAAAGTCCACAAACGTTGCACCCAAGACGCTTGGCAAACGCGCCCGAATTGTTTGAGTTGTTATGTGATTGTGTGGAGATTGATCCGGAGAAACGGATTGATGTGGCGACTTTGATAAGTCGATTAACGAAGTTATTGCGTCATACTCAACCACAGCCACCCCAATTTAAGCCAAGCAAGCAACCACCGTCACCCAAACCCGCTCCCAAACCTATTCAACCAGAAGAACAACCTCGTATTGTCCAAATAGATAAGAGGGAGTGGTGGAATCAATTGGATGACAAGTGGAAAAAGGTTTTCAAGAAAGCCATTAGTATTAAGGGCGAACCAACTGATAGCGATTTAGAAGAAATCGTTCATTTGCAGAAATTGAATTGCTATGGAAATCAAATCAGCGATTTAGAACCGCTACGCACGTTGACGAACTTGCAGGAATTGGGTTGCAGTTCAAATCAAATCAGCGATTTAGAACCGCTACGCGCCTTGACGAACTTGTGGAGATTGAATTGCAGTGAAAATAAACTCAGCGATTTAGAACCGCTACGCGCTTTGACGAACTTGCAGAAATTGGATTGCGGTGAAAATCAAATCAGCGATTTAGAGCTAGACAAGTTTAAAAAAGCAGTGCCTGACTGTAAAGTTTATCATAATGTCTGAATCAGAATTTTCAGAATGAAATAATTTTCAGAATGTTTGGCAGGGTTTGGTTTGTTTTTATTCTGTTAATTCTCAAATTCTGCAAATTCTGATTAAGAATGGGTTCATTGTCTTTAATGAGATTGTGTGGTTTTAATTAAGATTATTCTGTCAATTCTCAACTGTCTGAATCAGAATTTTCAGAATGAAAGAATTTGATCTCGCTACGTTCGTTACTGCGTTTCTGATTCAGACAATGATTCAATCAGAGTACAACGAATTAGGAAATCAACGAATTTTTATCAATTGGACAAAGTACCATTCGTTTATTTCTCAATTCGCTGTA
>NBMI01000210.1 GCA_002085445.1 Candidatus Parabeggiatoa sp. nov. 2 | reverse complement strand
AATATCTTTGACTTCATTCGCGGTTTTTCTCAGGATGTCGTTACCTAATTGGGCAACTTGACGTATTATTGGCATTTTTATCACCTCTACGGCCTCGCTTTTTCAAGATTAAAAAAATCCGAGGTCTTAAAGACATCGGATTTTTAGCAATTCTAGAAGCGAGAAGACTTAAAGAAATCCTTTCATAAATCCTTTATAAAATGCAATCCTTGTAGTTATTGGCCCTGAAAATAGGAATGCACCCCGCGAACAGTCTACCTTTTGCGGTTTTGCGGTTTTGCGTGAATTTTAAAAGACAAGCCATGTCGGGTTCCTTACGCTGACGCTAAAAAGCCCTACAAGCTTGAGGGAGAGGTAAGGGGGGTGAGGCTACTTAGATTTCTTCTTCCAACTTTTCAGAATATTTTTTAATATCGGCCCCCGCTTTCAAACCAGACACCAATTGGTTAAATTCGCTGATCCCAAGTGCCTGTTGTTGTTGCTCTTTGAGTTGTTGGCGTGGATCAGGCTTTTTACTGTCATTGTCTTTTTGTTCCGTCGTCGGCGGTGTCTCGGCTACCCCGTCTTTGACGGCCAACACTGCCACCAGCGCATAATCGCCATTATCCAACTCAAGGCCTTGATAAATCGCCTTATTATCGGCCGCCGGCCGCCCAATTTTAAAGGCTTCGCCCACTATCGCCCGTTTGGGGTTGGTGGCTTGTCGTTTTACCCAGTGTGCCGGTGACCAACTCAAGTCATGTTCTTTAACCACAGTATCTGGATTGCCGTTTTGTTTTATTTTGTCAATCAAGGTTTCGCCCAAGGCTTTGGCTTCGGCCCCCGTTTTTTCTTGTCTTAAAGCGGAGACAATTTCCTCTTTGACTTCATCTGTGGGTTTTGCCTTAGCTGGATTGTGGTCTTTTACGCGCAACACGACAACATGTTGTTCTCCGATTTCGAGGACCTCACTGTTGCGGCCTCCTTTTAACACGTCGTCGCTGAAAGCGGCATCAATAACCTTTCGATGAGAAAGGATAGAATCCTTTTGGTTATTCCCACTGCGCTCAAACAACTCGGTGGTTTTACTTTTCAAATTGAAGCTCTCTGTCAGCACCTCTAAGCTATCGGGATTTTCAAAGGCGAGAGACCCTAATTCTTCAAATTGATCCTCAAACTTTGATTCGGCCCGTTCTTTTTGGATTTCTTTTTCCAACTGTTCACGTACTTCAGAAAAAGGACGAGTCACACCTGGCTTGACATTTTCCAATTTGATGAGATGAAAACCAAACTGTGTTTTAACCGGTTCGCTGATTTCGCCGACTTTCATGGCCTTCACGGTATCTTCAAACGGTTTTACCATCAGCCCGGGCCCAAACCAGCCTAATTTGCCGCCCTTTTTCGCACTAACGGTGTCGTCAGAAAATTGCTTGGCTAAGTCTTCAAAAGAGTCGCCAGCATGTATTTTGGCTAACAAGTCTTGCGCCTTTTTCTCGGCCGCTTCTATCTCAGCCGCCGTCGCCTCTGAGCCTAGCCCAATCAAAATATGCCGCGCTTTCCATTTCCCCGGTTTTGTGAAAGAGGCTTTGCGTTCTTGATAGCGTTCTGTTAGTGTCTGCTCATCGACACTTTCTGTTGAGATTAAATCTTTTTGTGACAATTCGACATATTCGATGCTGACTTGTTCTGGAGTCAGGTATTGCTTGGCATGTTTTTTATAATAAGCCTCAATGTCAGCCTCGGTGATAGCCACTGAGTCGTTAAAGCGACTTCTGGGGATAGTCAGGTAACTGATAGAGCGTTGTTGTTCTTCAAGGCGGGTGCGTTGTTGTTGATCGTAGGCCGTTAATATGACCGAACCTAACACGCCTCGACTGAGTTGCCTAATCAACAAATCACGCCGCATTTTCCGTTCCAAGTCGGGGCGATAACGCAAGACTTGTTCATACCGTTGTTGGGAAAATTTACCGTTCTCTTGAAAGTCAGGAACACTGCGAATATATGTTGCCAGTGATGCATCACCTATTCGCATTCCGGCATTGGCGGCTGATTGCACTAGCACTTCTTTTGCTATCATCTGTGCCAGTACACTTTCCTTGGTTTCATTGCTCTTTTGCTGAATTTGTCTCATCGTGTAGAACCAAAAATCAACATACTGTTGATTTTGGTATTGCTGCTCTTCAAGCATGGCCCGTAATCGCCGCTCTTGTTCACGTAATTGCCGTAATTCCTGTCGCCGTAGAGACATTTCTTGTCGAAAATCTCTCTCAAACAATTCAACATCATTGACTTCGGCGATCACTCTCTTTGGGTTGGGGTTGAAATATTCGTTTATACCCCAAAACGCAAAAGGAACACAGATGATGACAACAATTACCCAAGCCAGCCATCCTCGGGCACCGTCACGGATACCTTGTAGCATATTGATTTTCCCGGACTTTTGTGTTATAGAAGTGTTGATTGACCTAACAAATAAAAAAAAAGCGCATCTTTAAAGATACGCTTTAGGGGTTTGAATTAAAATGGCGGAGCAGACGGGACTCGAACCCGTGACCCTCGGCGTGACAGGCCGATACTCTAACCAACTGAGCTACTGCTCCTTCGTTGTAAGAAATTATTTACCGAGCAAAACGCAAATAACTTTCAATCTCGCTCGGAATAAATTAATGTAATGGGTGTTGAGGGACTTGAACCCCCGACATTCGCCTTGTAAGGGCGACGCTCTCCCAACTGAGCTAAACACCCAATTTCGGAGTGTTTATGAAAATGGCGGAGCAGACGGGACTCGAACCCGTGACCCTCGGCGTGACAGGCCGATACTCTAACCAACTGAGCTACTGCTCCATTTCATTTTTAAATAATAATAACCTAATTTTCGTCGTTTGTACAGCGACGCTTTGTTGTACGGACACGACGGTTTTGGTCTTCTAAACCGATAATGACTCCAAAGTTTCTCCTCGTGAGAAGTCACTGATGAGAAAAAACCTGCTTTAGTGTCGCAGAGGTTGGGTATTGTAATCATTTCATAGCCAGATGTCAAGACTTTTAATCTCACTCAATTTAAATTAATGGCTGTTGAGGGACGCCAGCCCCCACTTTAAAATCAAAGGGGCGACGCTCGCCCCCTCGATTTCTCAACACCCAACTATACTTAACACCATTAAAAAATAGTTAGTAGCTCTTGAGACACACCCCTTACCTGGGATGGTGAAAAGGAGGTTCCAACGGGTTCTAAAACTTGATCCCATTTTTATTCCGCTTAAGTATTTATTTTTAAAAAATATAATTGAAATCATTAATCATTAATCATTAATCATTAATGATTTTCACCACCCCACCCCTTACCCCCTTCGTTTCGAGGATGAACGGGGTGTGTGACGGTTATCAAACAAAAAACGCTTTACGAGTGATCTGCGGAAGCGGAAGTTACTTCGGATTGACGCGTACGCGAGTGAACGATAGCGGTGCTGAGTATAACTGCCGGTAGCGAGTTAGTTTACCGCATCTTTAAGCGCTTTACCAGGCTTAAATACCGGTACGTTTGCAGCACTAATATCAAGTCGTTCACCCGTACGTGGATTACGCCCCACTCTTGCCGCACGTTCACGTACCGCAAAAGTACCAAATCCTATCAGAGTTACTGAGTCACCTTCCGCAAGCGCATCTTTGACACTATCTATCATCGCATCAACCGCCTTGGTTGCAGTCGTCTTGGAAATATCAGCGGAGTCGGCAACAGCCTGGATTAATTCTGATTTGTTCATTTTTCCCCCGTTTTACGTGGCAAAAAAATAGCTCATACATAAATAAATTCAGTGAATACTGTCCTACCATGGACTTCAGGCACTTAAGACCAAGAATTTTTTTGGCCCCTCACCCCGGCCCTTTCCCCAGTGGGGAAAGGGAGGTGCTATGAGGGGTGAAAATGAAGAAGGAATAACTCTATTATTAATTATACAAACCGTGCCTTCCTTGCTACAACACGTCATTCAGTCATTGTAGCACTTAGTGAGTTTGTACGCTCTGGTTTTTTCCCATCGAGATAACACCACTTTTGACCGTCGGTTCAAGCATGGGTTCTTCTTCTAGTGGCATTGGCATCCGTTTCATAGCAAATTCAAGCACTTGTTCGGTCCATTTGACGGGTTGTATGTCTAAGTTGTTCTTGATGTTATCTGGTATTTCCGGTAACTCCCGCAGGTTTTCTTCGGGAATCAATACCGTCCGTATGCCGCCTCTCAGGGCTGCCAGTAATTTCTCTTTCAATCCGCCGATGGGTAGGATTTCACCACGTAAGGTAATTTCACCGGTCATCGCAATATCCGAGCGCACTGGAATGCTCGTTAGTGCCGACACCATGGCGATACACATACCAACACCGGCACTGGGACCATCTTTGGGGGTTGCACCTTCTGGCACATGGATGTGTAAGTCATATTTTTGATAAAAATCGGTCTCTATCCCCAAACTGCTTGAACGCGCCCGTACCACGCTCATGGCGGCTTGAATAGATTCTTGCATAACATCGCCTAACTGTCCAGTATATGACAGTTTGCCTTTGCCGGGCATCACGGCGGCTTCAATGGTCAGCAAATCTCCGCCCGCTTCAGTCCATGCCAAACCGGTCACTTGACCAATACGGTCTAACTCTTCGGCACGCCCGTAACGGAAGCGTTGTACTCGGCACGCCCGTAACGGAAGCGTTGTACACCTAAGTATTTTCCAGCGTTGTCCGAGTTAACGGTCAGATGTTTGGTGTCGGGGTTTATCAGAATTTCCTTAACAACCTTGCGACAAATTTTGGCAATTTCACGTTCTAGGTTACGCACGCCGGCTTCGCGTGTGTAATAGCGAACAATATCGCGCACGGCACTTTCGTCAATACCGATCTCGCTGTTTTTGAGACCATTATTTTTCATCTGCTTGGGCGTCAGATAGTGCTTGGCAATATTGAGCTTTTCATCTTCGGTGTACCCCGACAGTCGTATGACTTCCATACGATCTAAGAGGGGGGGCGGAATATTCAGCGTATTGGCCGTCGCAACAAACATTACCTCGGACAGGTCATAATCGACTTCCAGATAATGATCATTAAAAGTATGGTTTTGTTCCGGATCGAGGACTTCTAGCAACGCGGCCGACGGATCGCCGCGAAAATCCATCGACATTTTATCGACTTCATCCAATAAAAACAATGGATTACGCACACCTACCTTGGTTAAGTTGTGGATAATCTTGCCGGGCATTGAGCCTATGTAAGTGCGACGGTGCCCACGAATTTCGGCTTCATCACGTACCCCACCTAGAGACATTCGCACGAATTTACGATTGGTGGCACGCGCCACGGAGTGACCCAATGAGGTTTTGCCAACCCCCGGTGGTCCCACCAGACACAGTATTGGCCCTTTCATTTTTTTCACGCGCAATTGCACGGCGAGATATTCGAGAATCCGCTCTTTAACTTTTTCTAAGCCATAATGGTCGGCTTCTAAAACTTTTTCGGCTTTAGTAATATCGTGACTGATTTTAGTGCGCTTTTTCCAAGGGACATTAACCATGACATCAACATAGTTACGCACCACCGTCGCTTCCGCAGACATCGGCGACATCATTTTAAGTTTATTGAACTCCGCCGTCGCCTTATTTTTGGCTTCCTTAGACATGCCAGAGGTTTCAATTTTGCGTGCGAGATCATCAAGTTCATTGGGGACATCTTCAAGTTCTCCCAATTCTTTTTGAATCGCCTTCATTTGCTCATTGAGATAATATTCCCGCTGGCTTTTTTCCATCTGGCCTTTGACTCGTTTACGAATGCGTTTTTCGACTTGAAGCAAATCAATTTCTGATTCCATCAACGCAACCAGATGTTCCAAGCGTTTCTGCACGACGGCAATTTCCAGAACTTTTTGTTTTTCTTCGAGTTTAATCGCCATGTGAGCGGCGATGGTGTCGGCCAAACGTCCTGGATCATCAATACTTGCCAAGGAATTGAGAATTTCGGGGGGTACTTTCTTGTTGAGTTTGATGTATTGATCAAACCGCGACGTGATGGAACGCGACAGTACTTCGATTTCTCTTTCATCGCCCATTTGGGTGACTAACGAAATGACGTTAGCGGCAAACAATTGATTTATTGACAGAAAATTAACGATTTTTGCCCTTTGTCGGCCTTCAACCAGTACTTTTATTGTTCCATCCGGCAATTTTAACAATTGTAAAATAGTAGAAATCGTGCCAACATGATGAATATCATCTCTACCCGGTTCATCTTCGGCCGCATTTTTTTGGGCAACCAACAGAACCTGCTTATTCCCCGCCATCGCTTTTTCTAGGGCGTGAATGGATTTTTCACGGCCCACAAACAATGGAATCACCATATGTGGGTAAACAACAACGTCCCTTAATGGGAGTACCGGCAAGATAATACGAGCTTCTTCTCTCATATTAGTTATCAGTTATCAGTTATCAGTATCAGTTATCAGTTATCAGTTATCAGTTATCAGTGAGGTTGAAATAACTTCCCCTAACTCTTGCAAAACTCCATAAAAAATGGAACAGCACAAGCTTCATTCGCCAATGGTGAATGATCATTTGATGAAGTCTATCATAAATATTTGATTTTTAATGCTATTTAAAATAGCTATTCGCCCCAAAGCCCCAAAGCCCCAAAGCTATTTGCGGCCTTCGCTAGAGGCTCCATCAAGCGGTAAATCCCACGTCAAATCCGCCCCAATCAACTACATCAACGACCAAGGGAAATCACTTTTTCGTCTATCATTGTGTCCGGTACACCATTTAACTAACTGATAATTGATTTCTTTGCTCCACAGTTTCATGAAAAACGGGTGCAAAGAACGGATAATGCGAATGAAAAATGAAGAATGAACAAAGATGTCCTTATAAAATCACTTTCAATAACTATTTATAACTCATTGATTTTTTATGATTCAATTCAACCCTTAATTCGCATGGATATGATCATTGATAACTGATCACTGTTCACTGATAACTGTCCGAGGCTGCCCGTTTTCTTTCTACATTTTTGTATAAAATTAATGGTTTAGATTTGCCTTCAATGACGTTCTCATCAACGGTAACTTTGGCGACATCGCCCATAGACGGTAGCTCGTACATAATGTCTAACAAGACATGCTCCAGGATTGAACGCAGACCTCGCGCCCCGGTATTTATCGCCATGGCTTTACATGCCACCGCCCGTAAGGCCGATGCCCGAAATTCCAGTTCTGTACCTTCCATCTCAAACAAGCGCTTATATTGTTTGGTTAAGGCATTTTTAGGTTCTGTGAGTATTTGTGCGAGTTGTTCTTCATTCAATTCGGAAAGTATCGCGGCGACCGGTAAACGTCCCACAAGCTCTGGAATTAAGCCATATTTAATTAAATCGTCCGGCTCAATAGAGTTAAGTAGTTGAATGTTCGTCCGTTTATCTTCTTTAGTGGGAACATCGGCAGCAAAGCCTATGCCACTTTTTTCAGTGCGTGCCTGAATGATTTTTTCGAGGCCGGAAAAAGCACCGCCACAAATAAATAAAATGTTTGTGGTATCAACGGCGGTAAATTCCTGTTGCGGATGTTTTCGCCCTCCTTGGGGCGGTACAGAAGCCACAGTGCCTTCAATCAATTTCAACAGGGCTTGTTGCACGCCTTCCCCAGAGACATCTCTGGTTATTGAGGGATTCTCAGATTTGCGGGAAATTTTGTCAATTTCATCTATGTATATGATGCCCGTTTGGGCTTTGTCAACCTCATAATCACATTTTTGCAATAATTTTTGTATGATATGTTCTACATCTTCTCCGACGTAGCCGGCTTCGGTGAGCGTGGTGGCATCTGCCATCGCAAAGGGTACATTTAAAAACCGTGCCAATGTTTCGGCCAATAAGGTTTTGCCACTGCCGGTAGCCCCTATCAGTAAGACATTACTTTTGGCAAGTTCTACATCATCGCTTATTGTATTGGTTTCCAATCGCTTGTAGTGATTGTACACCGCGACGGAAAGTATCTTTTTGGCATAATCTTGCCCAATGACATATTCATTTAAGTGTTGATTAATTTCATGCGGGGTTGGCAAGCGGTGATGGCTGTCGGTGTCCTCCCCTTGGGGTGTATCATCTCGTATGATGTCATTGCACAATCCAACACACTCATCACAAATAAATACCGACGGCCCCGCGATCAGTTTGCGAACTTCATGTTGGCTTTTCCCACAAAAGGAACAATAGAGCAAGCGATCATTATGACCTGAGTGGCCTCTTCTCTTGTCAGCCATATAAATCCCCCCTGTTTCTGTTAACAGATAACAGTTATAAGTTTCACAGCATCGATATCATCTTTACCCATAAGTCGGTAAGTCCTTTTATTAATTGTTAATTGTAAATGGTGAATTAATTAATGATGACATATTATCCGAGGGTATTCATTCATCATTGGCGATATCATCATCCATTAACACAATTTGAACTTTTATCTCGCTTCGCTTGAGACGAAGTTTGACACACCCCTTCAATTCGGGGAGTCAAACCGCACGGAAAGTCCCTCCCGAGAGGGGATGCCTCAATGCCATTAAGTTAAGAATAAATCCATACATGCAGGGTGTTGGTGTTTTTCTTGCCCTCCAAAATGCGACGAAGGTGGGCAACAACGTTGCCGGCCCCCTACAAAAGAACGTTTTTAGACTTAATGGCATTGAGGGAATGCCTAGGGTGTGTCCAATGCCATTAAGTTTTTTCCGCGGCGGAAAAACTTTAGCCTGAAAGGCTGGAGCTTTATGGTTGCCCTCACGAAAAAGCTTAACTTAATGGCATTGAGGGTGTGTCACGGTTAAAAAAACGCTTTACGAAGTGTCAATAATCAATATTTACAACCCATTGATATAACAATCATTTTAGAACGGCTTGAGATTAAAGCAGAAATCACATTAATAACTAATAACTGTTAACTAATAACTGTTAACATATAACAGATAACTGTCATTGCGCCGCTGTCATGGCTTGTCGAGTTGATAACACGGCATCAACGAGACCATATTGCATCGCTTCATCTGCGCCCATAAAATTATCCCGTTCCGTATCTTGTTGAATTTTTTCTATGGGTTGTCCAGTATGTTTAGCAAGTATGGTATTCAGACGCTCACGCACCTTTAAAATCTCGCGGGCGTGAATGTCAATATCCGTCGCTTGGCCCTGAAAACCCCCCATGGGTTGATGGATCATGATGCGTGAATGGGGTAGGCAATAGCGTTTGCCCTTAGCACCCCCCGCCAGCAGTAAGGCCCCCATGCTAGCCGCTTGACCAATCACTATGGCACTGACATCGGGTTTGACAAACTGCACGGTATCGTAAATCGCTAATCCCGCACTCACTGAACCGCCCGGTGAATTAATATATAAGTGTATATCTTTTTCGGGGTTTTCTGATTCTAAAAAAAGCAGTTGGGCCACGACAAGATTGGCCGTGTAATCTTCAACTGGGCCTACTAAAAAAACCACCCGTTCTTTCAGTAGCCTAGAATAAATATCATAAGCTCTCTCTCCGCGGGCAGATTGTTCGACGACTATCGGCACTAATCCACCGGTCGCCCAAATTTCAGAGTGTGGTCTATCATTCATCTTGTGGATCCATACCTTACGAGACTTGATTGGGTTCCATCACGGCCGTGTAAAATTCCGTGCGTTTTTCAGTTAGTTGCGCTCTTTTTAGTAACCACCCCACAACTTCTTCTTCTAGTACCATTGATTCCACTTCTCTCATGCGCTCAGAGTCCGCATAAAACCCTTCTACAACCGCCTTGGGATCTTCATAAGCAAAGGCAATTCTTTCGATCACTTGCCGAACTTTATCGGGGGGTGCTTGGATTTTATATCTTTCAATTAATTCACCTACTAAAAGTCCAATTTTTACCCGCTTAACGGCCTCGTCGTTAAACATCTCGGCGCGTAAGTCCTGAGTAGGCCGCTCGGTGTGGCGAATTTTTTTAAGCCGTTGTGTCTCATCGAGAACGAGGGATTGAGGGACTTCGATAGGATTTGCTTTCAACAAAGCCTCAAGTATCTGCTGTTTGACTTTTTCTTTGACCGCATACTCCAATTCACGTTCCATATTGTGACGCGCATCACGACGCAATGAAACGACACTGCCATCGGGCACACCAAATGATTTGGCAAATTCAGCATCTATTTCAGGCAATTGCGGTTCTGCAACCGAATGGATATGTACCAAAAAATGCACCGTCTCGCCGGCTAATTGAGCATGCTTTTTATAGTCTTGCGGAAAAGTTAAATCAAATTCGCGCTCTTCTCCCAAAGAAGCCCCCAGTAATTTTTCGTCAAAATCGGCGATTATAAATTTATTTTCTCCCAAGATTACCGGTGCTTGTTTGACTTCATTTTCTTTGAAGGGGTTGTCACCTTTGGTGCTGAAAAAATCAATAATAACGCGATCACCTTTTTGGGCCGGCCGGTCAACGTCGTTCCAAGTTTGACGTTGTTGGCGCAGCTTGTACAACATGGTATCAATGTCGGCATCATTGATTTCAGCCACGGGCTTTTCGATGGCTAAGTCATCTACGTGCAGTGTGGGGATTAAAGGTATGATTTCAAAAGTGGCCGTGTAAGACAGTCCTTGTTCAAGCTTTCTAATGTCGCTATCCAAATCAAAGATGGGGTCACCAATCGGACGTAGTTTTTCCTGCTCCACCGCCTTGGAAAAACTAGATTGTATGACTTCACCGAGGACTTCCTTGCGTACCTGAAGGCCATATTTTTGTTCGATAACTCGTCGGGGGGCTTTACCGGGGCGAAATCCATTGATTTTTGTGTTATGCGCCAACGATTTTAGACGGCTTTGGATTTCTGGTTCGAGATGTTCGGGAGGTACCCCGATTGTCATACGACGCTCGACGGTACTGGTTGTTTCGACGGACACTTGCATGTCTTCAACCTCTTATTAATATATATAGAGATCACAATTTTAGAGACATTTATGGACAGGTTGATATTTTATGTCAACATATAATGTGTATAAGGGTGTAACCTACCCAATATCCCCTCGCCGTAGCTTAGGGTGACTTTTTGACTTTTCAAAACACCACCACCCACCAGAACTCGTCTGTTCTTGAACTCTACAGTAGACTTTTTATAAGTCTCAACTAGGTGTTCTTCGTGAGCGAGAGTTTCTAACAAAAAACGATCAATAAGCAGGGTACTTTGTCTGAAAATGAAAGTCAAGTGGCATTATAGTTAGCACCGTTATAATAAGTCCCGAAGCACAAATTTTCAGGGATTTTGTAGCCTCCCAATGCCTTTTTTTGCCCACCACTCTGCAAAAAATGGGGCCGACAACAAAAAAAACACCCTACCAAAAATTCATAATACCTTAAAATTTATGGTTCAGTACTTAATAGCTATAAAAAACGCAATTTATGACGGTGTGCAGTTGGGTGCAGGAGGGACTCAAGTACCAACACAAACGACATTAGATTTTAGCCACGGGTGGCAGAATTTTTGACTTGTCGCATAAGATTAGAACTAAAGTGTTGCACAGAGGTTTTTAGGCTAATTTTTTAGGCTAAAGTTAAAAAAAAAGTTTTTCCGCAGCGGAAAAACTTTTGCCTGAAAGCCTAAAATAGATATGGTGCGAAAGGAGAGACTCGAACTCTCACAGGCTAGGCCTACTGGCACCTAAAACCAGCGCGTCTACCAATTCCGCCACTTTCGCTTACGAACTATTTATTGAAAAACCGTTTTGCGCGAGGTCATAACTCGACTTTTTGGTCACAAATTGGGTGAAGTAGTGCCGTCCCCCTAGGGGGAATTTAAAGGGGGCGAGTTAAATTGCGCCGTTCAATTTGCCCCCGCGCAGAGTACAAAAAAAACCGCCCTTATGAGGCGCGACGAAAACCGAAGTGGGCCGTGTAGGGCGGCCCCATAATTATTGCGTGGCTTAAATGGTGGGCCGTGTAGGGATTGAACCTACGACATGCTGATTAAGAGTCAGCCGCTCTACCAACTGAGCTAACGGCCCGGTACAAACTTGAAGCATTGTACTAAAAATGAGTCCCACGTAGCAAGTGTTTTATGAAAATTTTTCGAGACAACCTGCCCCTTTGAATATTTTAATCTGACTAATTCGTCAAACGATGATATTTTTCCTGTAACTGATCTTGGCTTTCCTCATGGTTTGGATCGTCGAGGATACAGTCTACCGGACAAACTTCCACACATTGCGATGCATCGTAGTGCCCAACACATTCCGTACAAAGATTAGGGTCAATGATATAAATTTCTTCCCCTTGGCTAATCGCCCCGTTGGGACATTCTGGTTCGCATACATCGCAGTTAATACATTCATCAGTAATATAAAGTGCCATAACCTATTCCTGACTAAAAAACTAAGGTATAAATGATGGATGTTAGCACATTTTTTTCTCCAATGCAGCACACACGATTGGTGAAACAAAATCATCAACCGGACCACCCAACGCTGCAATTTCTCGCACGAGAGAAGAAGAAATATAGGTATATTCAGTTGCTGGGGTAAGAAATATGGTCTCAATGTCAGGAGTCAAGAGACGATTCATGCCGGCCATTTGAAATTCATACTCAAAATCTGACATCGCCCGCAAGCCACGCACAATGACTTGTGCGCCACACTGTTTGGCAAATTCGGCGAGCAAGCCATCAAAACCGCGCACAGTGATATTATTTATGTCTGTCAACACCACATTTGCAAGCTCAACACGTTTTTCTAAGGTAAACACTGGTATTTTGCTGGGATTAGCAGCCACGGCCACGGTAACATGCTCAAACAATTTGGCGGCACGTTTAACAATATCACGGTGCCCATTCGTGACAGGGTCAAAAGTCCCCGGATAAATCGCTTTTATTTTCATATAATAATTACAAATGGCATGTCAGCCATCACACAATCGAGGCCATTAAAATCGTGTTTGTTTGTTTCAAATATAATTGAAAGTGACACTCCGCTCATTGGTAATTGGTAATTGCTAATTGGTAATTGGTAATTGGTAATTGGTAATTGCTAATTGGTAATTGGTAATTGGTAATGGGTAATGGGTAATGGGTAATGGGTAATTGGTAATGGGTAATTGGTAATTGATTGGCTGTTCCTAAAAATCGACTCAAAACGATGAATATGTAATTCGCGGACTAAAGATAACCCTTTTAGATTGCAACTAGAGTCCTGGTTGGTCCGTCCCAACCGTTG
>NBMI01000209.1 GCA_002085445.1 Candidatus Parabeggiatoa sp. nov. 2 | reverse complement strand
GTATTCGCATCGTTCAGCTAAAGCCTACTACTAATAGTGCCCTTTAGGGTACTTTAGCTTTAAGCCTTAGAATTTATTCTAAGGCTTAACTTAATGGCATTGAGGTTCTACCTAGGGCTCTAATTAATAATTAATAAATAATGTCCATTTAAAATAAATAACTAATAAAAACAATCAGTTAAATATCATTAAACTCATTAATCATTAATCATTAATCATTAATCATTAATCATTAATTGTTAATTATTTTCACCACCCCAGGTTCCACTTGGGGCTATTCTGTAAGCGCGACAGAGGGCCATAACTTAATTTGAATACATCCAAAGTATTGTTATGGCCCTCAAAGCGTCCAAATAACCCTAAAAAAATAGCTAAATAACAGGGGCCCGCGTATCACTACTCTGCCAAACTAAAAACTTTGCTCCAGTTTCGCTCCGCGAAACTTTTGCGTCGGTTGGACTCCTAGTCCTGCCAAACTAAAGTTTGGACTCCTGTTATAATCATAATTTTTTTAATCGATCTTCAATATAAGCTTCCTCGCGCAATTTTCGCAGCCAAACTTCTGATTCTTCTTTAATTTTGCGTTGGCTAATTTGTAATTCCGCTTGAGTACGCAAAGCTTGTTTCGTGTTGTCATGTTTGCGGCGCTCTAACACTTGCAGAATGTGCCAGCCATAACGCGATTTAAAGGGCTTACTGATTTTGTTTTCAGGTAAACTGTCCATCACATCTTCAAATTCAGGCACCAAATTGCCCGGGCTGAGCCAGTCAAGTAAGCCACCATTGGCAGCCGTTGTCACGTCATCCGAGTGAGCACGCGCCAATTCCACAAAATCATCACCTTGTACAATACGCTCTCTGAGTCTTTCTAAGCGAATCTGTGCTTCAGAATCTGATACCAATTCATTGGTTTGAATCAAGATATGCCGCACTTTCGTTTGGGTAACAATGCTTTTGCCACCGCGCTTGTCAACCAGTTTTATGATATGAAAACCGCGAGAATCGCGGAGGGGGCCACGTACTTCACCGACGGCCATGTTGCTAACAATTTCGCTCAACAAGGGCCGTATTTCACCGGCTTTAAGCCAGCCTAAATCGCCGCCTTCAACGGCTGTCGGGTGGTGATCCGATACTTCAACCGCCATTGCCTGAAAGTTAGCACCCTGTTTGAGTTTGGCTAACACTTCCTCGGCTTTTCGCTGTTTAGCTTCAATATCTTCAGGCGAAGGCGCTTCTGACATGGCTATTAATATATACCAGAGATGATACTCATTACTCACCGTGCCTTGTTGTTTTTGATTCGCCAGAAAAGTCTCAATTTCGCTGGTAGTGACCGTAATGCGATTAACCACTTTCCGCCGTTGTAAACGTTTTATAATCAAACTTTTACGGAGGGCTTCGCGTGCAAGCTCATAGCTGTAACCTTCTTTTTCCAGTCGGTTACGAAAGGTTTGCAAATCCATCTGTTTTTGCGCGGCAATCTGACGTATTTTATCGTTCAACTCACTGTCTTCGACTTTAATGCCAATGCGCTCAGCCAGTTGCAATTGCAAAGTGGTCATAATCAGGTTTTCCAATACCTGTTTTTCCAAGTTTCGGCGTGGTGGCTCACGCCCGGTTCTTTTGCGCCACTCTTCTAAAAAGGGGCGAAGTTCTTGTTGTAAGGCCGTATTGACAATCACATCGTCATTCACAACAGCAACAATGTAATCAAGTACTTCTGTCTCAGCCGCGGCTGGTACAGATAAGTTACCTATCAGTAAGCAACACAAGGCGAAACTGCTTGAAAGTTTTTTCATATTTATCCTATTTAAGAAATCCGATTTTTCAAAAAAATCGGATTTCTAGAGCCTAGAGCCAATTGGAAAACCAATCTTAAAACTCGTCGTGATAACCAGGTATACGTTGTTCTAAAAACGAATCGGCTTTTTTACCAAAGCTGCCCAAACCCTTCAGTTGAAATTGCAAGAAAAAGCCATTTAAGTAACTCAATCCGTCAATATTATTCAAATAACGTCGCGTAATGGCGCGTATCGACCAACAACAACTACTGTATTCTAAACCTACCACCGATTCTAAAGTCTTTTCCGAAGGCAGTGAATAGTTCCAACGGCCTAAAATATTCCAGCGCCTTCCCAAAGACCAATGAAAAGATATATCTGTTTGCTCTAATGAATTATCACGCAGACGGTAAGACACATTAAAAATACGTTCCTGCTCAGGGTGATAACGCAAACGCAGTACAGTATGTTCAGTATTTTGGGCGTGTGGATTCCAACGGACTGTCGATGAAGCTCGCCAACCTTTGGCAAACTCTGTAGCTAATTCCGCAATAATGCTAGAAGAAGAGTCAGTTTCATCAAATTGACCGGGCAAAGTCACGCGCCTATCTCGAAAATAAAAAATTTCTCCAACGCTGGCTCGCAGATGTTCCACACCAGTGGTGCTTCCCAGCAAGCGCGAAGTCAGTCCAAAACTCACTTGATGCCCATCATCAACCCTATCCGCTCCACTGAAGCGATTTTCACTAAATAACTGCAAAAATGATAAGTCATACTTGGCCGTGTCAAAAACGGGAATGTCGGCTTGATCTCGATACGGCGTATAACGATAAAATAAACGGGGCTCCAAAGTTTGCACTAAATCGGTACCCAGCCAATTCACGTCTCGTTCCAAAAACAGGCCACTGTCAGTGCTGAAGGTAAACAAAAAGCGATTATGCGTCGTCTTGTCGTCGGCCGCCACATTGTCTAAATCATAACGAGTGTAGCGCAACGACAATTTTGGCACCACAAACGTGCCCGGGGTGCGCCAAGGAAAACTGAAAATCGATTCTATATCGAAGCGGTTGCCAATAGGCCCTTCAACCACGCTAATATCACGATCAAAGCGCACCCCTTCAGCCTGAAGTTCTAAATTGAACTGGCGATTTCTCTCCGGCAAATAAGTTTTGAAGAGCAATTGTGGCAAGCGTTGATAGGGGCGTGCGGCCGGATTTTGATCCAACGTCTGGAACGTTTGCAAGCGGCCGAGCAATCCCCAACCATAACCAATGTAAGTCAAATCAGCACGCCGTTCCAAATGCGTAATACTCGCCACACTGATATTGTTGCCCAATTCTTCAAAATAGCGTCTATCAGAGGCATAATTTATATTGATATCGGTAAGCCACCGCTTCCCTATCAAGCCATTATGCCTAAAAACTAATGAGCCACGATCTTCCCCAAACGCGTTGTCATGTGGCAAATACTCAAAATTCAATTCGCCTCCACTGGCTTGAGTCAAATAGCGAAATTCACTTCTCAATAAAATACCGCGCCGCGACATGAGACGCGGGGTGAAAGTGGCATCATAATTGGGGGCCAGATTGAAATAATAAGGAATACTAAATTCCACGCCGGTTTCATCCGAAGTCCCTAAACGGGGTGTCAAAAAACCAGATTTACGTTCATCGCCGATAGGAAATGACAAATAGGGAAAGTAAAAGACTGGCACATCCAAAATGCGTAACTTGACATGACGGGCCGTGCCTATTGCGCTGGCTTTATCCAGCGTAAGGCTGCCGGCATCCAAACGCCAATATTCTTTATCTGGATCACAAGTAGTATAACTGGCTTGCTCCAAACTAACGATGTCTTTAGAATCCTTAGTCAGTTTTTCTGCCTGTCCCCGTGCCCGTCGGTTTAATAACCAATACTCGACATTTTTCATTTCGCCTTGATTCTCTTGGCGCAATTGTACGGAAGAGCCACTGATAACATAGTCTGAATCCCAGAACGTAAAATTTCCCTCGGCTTCAGCAATATCTTTATTACGGTCATAGATGACATGCGGCGTACTTAATATCTGCTCACCCCGTTGCACAAAGACATTACCGCGAAAAGTAGACGTGCCCTGCTTTTCAAGAACAACCGCATTATCACCGGATAAGCGGACAAAATCACCTACAGATGGTGGCAAATCTGGACGGGGTGGGGCAATTTCGCTAAAGGGCTTGCACAAGGCAAACTCTTCGTGTTCCGCGAAGGCTGCGCTATTGATTACAACAACTAACAGTATAATAGTTTGATAAAGTCGCACAATGATTATGTATTTAGAGAGTTGAAAAACAATAAAATCGCATAAAATAAATACCCGTGCAAGAGTTTTCCAGTACTATGGATAAAAAAGTAACTGTTTTTGTTAGGATTATTTTTTTTTATACCTGCACGGGTACTTAAGAATTTGTTCAACGGTTGTACCCATTTAAAACCCCGCAAGTATAAGTGATTTCGGAACAACGCTTTGGCGGCCCTTGAGTCACCTGTTCAAGCTTAAGAATTGATAACTGATAACTGATAACTGATAACTGATAACTGACAAAGGAAATCCTCGCTAATGTCTACACCCTTGTTTGAATCTCAATTACACAGTCTACCGCTTTATCAGCGCGGCAAAGTCCGAGACATTTACGCGATTGATGATCAGCACCTGCTGATAGTCGCAACGGATAGACTGTCCGCCTTTGACGTGGTACTACCGACTCCGATTCCCGACAAAGGCGCGGTACTCACCAGTCTGTCAAATTTCTGGTTTCATTTTACCCAATCAATGATACCTAATCATCTTGCTGACGACATCACATTAGAAAACGTGCTATCTAATAGCACAGAATATCAGCAAGTTCAAGGGCGGGCCGTGATTGTCAAAAAATTCAAGCCGTTGCCCATCGAAGCGATTGTTCGCGGTTATATAGCAGGCTCTGGGTGGAAAGATTACCAAAACAGCGGAGCCATTTGTGATATTACTTTACCACAAGGCTTACAACTTGCAGAGAAATTGCCCACACCGATTTACACACCCTCTAGCAAAGCCGACGTGGGTCAACACGATGAAAACATTGATTTTGCAACGACTTGTGCGTTAATCGGTGACAATTTAGCCGAGCAAGTGCGTGACATCAGTCTGGAAATTTATAGTCGCGCCAGAGACTACGCCGCGGCGCGTGGTATCATAATTGCAGACACCAAATTTGAATTCGGCCTTAATGCCAACAATCAATTAGTCCTGATTGACGAAGTGTTGACCCCAGATTCTTCACGTTTTTGGCCGGTTGACCAATACAAAATTGGAGTCAGTCCCAAAAGTTTTGACAAACAATTTGTGCGCGACTATTTAGAAACCCTAGACTGGGATAAAACCCCCCCCGGCCCCGTTTTACCGCCGGACATAATCGACAAAACGGCGGCTAAATATCGGGAGGCGCTTAAGCGGTTTGTAGTAGGCGATTTATCGCCTCCAGTTTGTAAGAAATCTTGTTTTCATGGCTGAGCGTGTTCCGCAGCGTGAGACATGAAAAAAAACTCAAGGAGTCTAGTATAGTTATCCAGAAAAGTTTTTTTCTGCTAAAAAATCTGATTTTTTAGGAGTAAGAGTTATCTGGATAAGTATATAACGAGCGGAGCGAGATCACTATTAACGGTGCTGAGTATACCAAACAACGAGACTTTGAATGCGAATTAAGGATTGAATTGAATCAACGTATTGATTGAAAGTGAATATATAAGTTTTTGTTCATTCGTCATTTTTCATTAATCGCGAGATATTCGCATTTTCACCACATCACCTTACTCGTAGCGCTAGTTTTCGGATAGGCGGCTCGGCGACAAAATAACACACCCGTTCGCTAGAGGAATGTTTAGGTTTTTAGGCTAAAGTATTTCAGGCAACCGTTTTTCAATACAAAAAATTCGTCGATCCTAATTCATAAAATTTGAATCAGTTTTTTAGCAGCTCAAACTTACGTTCACAGCAATCCTTGCACAAGCCAAAATGGCGATTGATGCCATAGCGGCCGTTTTCTCAGGCTCGTTGTTCACAGCGAACCTTGCACAGCTAAAGTATTTGCAGGAAGAAAAAAATGATGAATATCAAGCTTCGTACTATTGCTTCAGTGTTTGCCACCCTTATTACGCTGGTTGGCTGCGCTTCCGATCCACCCTACTATTCCTTTAAGGCGGTTCCTATTGATGATTATGCAGCAACCACCAATCACTTGCGGGTTTTAGCCACTCAAGCGGCCTTCAAGTATGGTATTGATCATCGGCTCTTTCATGCCCTAATCAAACACGAATCAAACTGGGATCCCTACGCCATCTCACGCAAAGGCGCACGGGGATTAACGCAAATCATGCCACGCACTGGCCGATTTCAATGTGGTTTAGAGCGCGATCTCTTGCTTGATCCCCAGTTTAACCTCGACTGTGGGGCCTTCTATTTTAGTAAGTTGCTAAGACGTTTTGGGAGTGTAAGGCTGGCACTAGCGGCCTACAACAGTGGTGAAACGCGCGTTGCCAGACTAGGCCGTGTTCCGCGCATCCGTGAAACACAACGATATGTCAAGCGAGTCATGGCAAGTTGGCAACGAGGCGGGTAATATCAGTTTTCAGGTTTAAGATCAATCGGACGTAGCGAAGGCTCAAAAATCATTCCTTAACCGACAAGATTATGCCGAAACGATGTTACCAACAAGTTTATAGCGAATCGCTATAGCTATAAACACTTTATTTCGCATTATTGAAATTCGCTATTCGCTATTCGCTGTTCGCTATTATCGTCACATAGCAAAATGACTTCGTTTAGCGAATAGCCATTTTTAAGTAGCCCAAGATCGAGGCTCAAAAGAAATACTATTTTTTCAACAAAATATAGTAATTACGCACTCATGCAAATAAATCATTGATTTTATTGACATCACTCGCTCCCTTGCCGACACGACATTTTACATTAACTGAATTAAGTTTTTCAATGCGTAAGCCATAAAATAGTATTTCTCACTAAAAGCAACCAAGTTTATCAGCGAAGCTTGGTTTTTTTTACACCGAGCGAATTCCACCATTGCCAGCTAAACTTATTATTAGCGACTTCATACAAGTATGAGGATACGATTATGTCTTATCTAATATTGGAACATCTAACCTGCCGAGAATTACCGGCTGAGTGGGCGAAACATTTACCGGCGGGACAAACTTTTACTGTCTCTATCATCGCCGAAAACCCAGTTCCTCAGCCGTCAACTTATGAACCTGTTATTGAAAAAAAGGGTACGTATGCCTACCTGCGTCAACTAAAGAAAAACTTCTTTGATCCAAGTTGATACCCATTTTCACTCTCACCTTTTTGGCATTTGGGAAAGAGAAAAACCTCCAGGGGCGTTGCCCCTGGCTTTAATAATAGGCGAGATTAATACAGCCAGGGGCAACGCCCCTGGCTCAGAGAGGTTAACAAGGAAAGCCCCAACGGGGCGAGATTAATACAGCCAGGGGCAACGCCCCTGGCTTTATTAATAATACGCCATTAACCCGTCATAAAATTCCAAGTTATGGGCACGTTGAGTATAAATCACTAAGCAAACGGAAGCCCTATTATGATTTTAAAAACAGTTTCTGTCACCAATTTTCGTTGTTTTAAGGAAATCTCAGTTGAATTACATCCACGTTTAAATGTGTTTGTCGGAAATAATGGCAACGGTAAAACCGCTATTTTAGATGTAGTTGCGATTGGATTAAGTCGAGTGATTACGCTCTTGTCTAAATTTCGAGGCGTTAGTTTAAAAGAAACAGATAAGCATATTGATAATGGAACTAAAGCACCCTCGACACAAATTCAACTAGAAACAGTTGATCGTATTGGGTGGCGTATTATCAATCGTGAAGCGGGTTTGAAGTCAGTTTCTCAACAATCGGGTATTAAACCACTCAAGGCGTTTTTAGAGAAATCTATTCATAATACCGAGACAGACAAGATAGGTACTCTGCCCGTTTTAGCTTATTATGGTACTAACCGCGCTGTTTTAGATACAACCATCAAGCGAAATATAGATAAAGAGTTTTCACGCATTGAAGCCTTCAGAAATGCACTTCTCGCCACTAGCCGCTTTAAAGAGGTACTTGAATGGTTTGATGCGATGGAAACGGATGAACTTAAAATAAGGCAACGGGAGCAATCTGATTATCATCTACCCATCTTGCAAGTTGTTCGTCAAGCCATAACTTCAATGATACCGACATTTTCTAATCCCTACATCAGTACCCATCCATTGCGTTTTAGGGTGACTTGGGATAAAGGTAATGGCAACCATGAAGATTTGGCTTTAGAACAACTCAGCGACGGTTATCGCACCCTACTGGCAGTCGTCATGGATTTAGCGCGGCGTTTGGCACAAGCCAATCCTCATCTTGATAACCCATTAAACGCACAAGCCATTGTTTTAATTGATGAAATAGATTTACATTTACACCCCCAATGGCAGCAAACAGTATTGCCCGATTTACTAAAAACGTTTAAAAATACCCAATTTATTGTTACAACGCATAGCCCTCAAGTGCTAACCACCGTTCAAAAAGAACACCTTCATCTTTTAGATGGTGAAAATGTTTATAAACAACTCACCAATACTTATGGGGCAGAAAGTTATCGCTTGCTAGAAGAAATTATGAACGTGCCATCTCGTCCAGAAAGTCGTGTGCATGAGGTGGGGGAACTCAAGGAATATTTACGTCTTGTCAATCATGGTGACTATGATTCACCGCGAGCGACAGCGTTACGGCAACAATTGGAAAAAGTGTTTTATGGTGGAGATTCGGCTTTACGGTTAGCAGATATGGTTATTAACAAACACAAAGCATTGCGTAAAAGAAATCATTCTGTATAACTCGATGATCAAGTTTTTGATGGCTAGCCCAAAATATCGCTTGGGGATCAATCCCCAGGCTCAAAGCTCAAGTCTGCATCAGCCGACTAAACCCCCAGAGTTTTCTCAGTGCCCTTTAGAGTACTTGAGCTTTTAGCGCAGAGGAATCGCTACTGGCGGTGGAAAACTTGATCATCCAGTATAAAGAAACCAAGTTTCTTGAAGAAACTTGGTTTCTCACTACGACTGTTAGGGGTACTCATGAGAACTATTCAGAAAGGAAATTCTCCGCCTTATCATTTAGAACAGCGGCGATTAAAAGGTACACCTACTCATCCAGAAAAGGCGTGGCAACATTTTTCTCATAAAGAAGAAGTACGCAACTCATTAAAACAACAGCAATATTGTCTGTGCGCTTATTGTGAGATTCGTTTAGAGGAATTAGGCGAACACATTGAACATGTTATGCCTAAAAGCAAGTATCCAGAAAAGACTTTTGACTATAGCAATTTAGTGCTATCGTGTTTAGACAGCGCAATACTGAACCAATATCCAGATGACGAACGTAGTTGTGGACACAGTGTCGGCAGACAACACTCGTTTTGAGCCTAATCTATTTGTCTCGCCATTAAACCCTGATTGTCAGCGTTTTTTTAGTTATGAATTAACTGGCGAAGTTGAACCACATCCCACTAAGGATAATTACAGAAATGGTTAATATAATCAATGAATTATCCAATGATGCTGAGGTACTATCTTATTTTGCAGATATGGAATTAGGCTTGACGGGTGACTGTTTACGGCCTTTTCATTCTGCACGTTTGCAACAATTTCAGAACCTTGCACCAGAAATCAGTTATCAATTCAGTTATCAGTAGTTCTTTTTTTAGTGAATGGTTATCTCACACTGGAGTCCAAAGCTTCAGCTTTGGCGACACCTAATTCGTTTATCCGCGCTTGTGTCGCTGTACAAATGAGAATTCGTTTATCGGCCCGTAATTCGCTGTACTCTGAGCAAAATGAACTGTACTACCTGACACCTAATTCGTTTATCCGCGTAACAAATGAGAATTCGTTTATCGGCCCGTAATTCGCTGTACTCTGAGCAAAATGAACTGTACTACCTGACACCTAATTCGTTTATCCGCGTAATTCGCTGTACTCTATTTCAAAGATTACCTGAGGTTGAAGAACAAGAGCCGCTCAGAAGTATTATATCCATCAACTTGCAGCAGTTGATTCGTTTTTATCAACAGATTAAAGACGAGCTACAACGCCTTTATGAGGCAGAATATGAACTGGAAGGCAATGTTTTTTCAGCGTTTTTTGAAATAGAAATGTTTTTTGAATCGGTAGAAGGATATGCCAATGCCATCAGCCAACACGGTAGTGTCAAAGAACGTGACAGCGCCATTAAGGAACTTGAACACGGTAACATTTTCAACAATAAGGTTTTTACTGAATGGTTATCCGCCCATGCCAGTGAATACCCTAATATTTTGACTTATGTCGCCCTCGTGAATTACTTGAGGATACAGATTCTTGCGTATCTTAAGCAGCCAACATAGCATCTGTTATACGGAACGTACTTCAAATACGTGAAAATTTTGACTGAACCTTTGATTAAATTTCCTGTACAATTATCTACTTACTTATGTAATAGATTCATTTTTCATTTTTCATTAGTATAGCAGCCAACATAGACGGAACGTACTTCAAATCCGTGAAAATGACTTCCAGTCAAATTATCTAGTACAGTAAAGCGGAAGTTTCCAGACCACCTCAGCCAACAGCTAAAGCAGTTGTCTAATGCCCTTTAGGGTACTTTAGCTTTCAGACAACTGCTTTAGCTGTTGGCTGAGGGGTGGTACGGGAATTTATGCTCTCCTGCACTAGTTATGTCAATTTGAAATTTTCATTTTTAATTTTTCATTAGTATCTAGTATCCGTTAACTCAAAATGATTGGAGGCTAAAACCATGAACGCCATTCAATACGTCTCCGACGAACATGGCAAAACCACGATCTGTGCCCATTGAACTGTGGCAAGAAATGACTGAAGAAGATGATGTCATAGAACCTCGAACACTCACACTCTCGGATCGGGATCGAGACTTATTTCTAGAAAAACTCCAACGAAAAAATTATCGGGTTTTACACGCTGAGTACGGGAGACGTGGATTTCACAACGTTTCCACCCAGTATTCAAAAGAAACTCCCCAAATACCCCGTACCGATTGTTCGGATAGGGCGATTAGCAGTAGATAACTCTATGCAGGGAAAGGGTGTCGGTGCGAGTTTGCTGAAGGATGCGTTGTATCGTTGCGTGAAGCTTTCTAAAGAGGTAGATTTGCCGTGGTAGTCGAGGCTAAACACGAGAAAAACCTCCCGCTCCAGGGGCGTTGCCCCTGGCAAGCCCCAACGGGGCGAGATTAATATAGCCAGGGGGCACCGCCCCTGACTTTAATAATACGCCTTATATATTAACCCGTCATAAAAATCCTGCCTTATGGCTACGTTGAGTATATCCAGTGCAGTTGAAGCATCAACAACTAGAAATTTCTGCCTCTATGCTGGTTGATTCAGGTGCAGATTTAAGTGTGATTTCACTTAAAACCGGTCAAGAATTAGGATTAGCATTGGCGGATGCCGAGCAAACGTTATTGGCGCAAGGGGTAGGCGGAACCGCCAATTTTGTGTTACGCAGCTTAACAATGAGCATTGATGAGCATGTTTTTAATTTGCCGGTGGCTTGGTTACAAGAAGAAGTTCGCCATATTGAAGACATGATTATGGGACGAGAAGTGGTGTTTGATAAATTCAATATTGAATTTAGGCAAGCTGAAGAACGAATTATTTTTACATGGCGTGAAGACGCATAGCCACTAAAAAATACGCTCTCTTGAGAAAATATTTGTTGCTGCAATTAACAGAATCTGTTGTACTTAATTCTTGAAGAACAATACTTCGGACAGTTTGACATAATTATTTTATTTAATTAATTTATAACAATACTCGTTTTTGTCAATTCAATATTTCTCTCCTTCGTGAAGATTTCTCCCGTTGGTAAGATTTCTCCCGATGGTAAGATTTCTCCCGATGGTCGAAATGACAACGTGAGCGAGTTATTTAAAAACTGTCCGAACCATTGGAAGAAGTGAACCCATGACAACCATTGATCTCGAAGAAGACCTCGTTACCGCGTTAGAAATCATTGCAACACGCAAATTCACCACCGTAGAAACCCTGATCAAAGAGGTTTTACAACAGTATTTGCAATCCGAAGAAGCCCCAGCGCTTCCTAAAAAATAGTCGTTTATTGGGATTTGGCATAGCGGCGACAGCAATCTTTCTACACGAGTAGATGAAGTCTTGGCAGAAGCAGCGAATCAGCGTCAAGGATGGAGTTTACCAGAATGAATGCGAGTGCTTTGTTAGATACTGGATTTTTGTTAGCGATTTTAAATGCTGACGATAAACTGCATGAATCGTGCGTAAAAGCATTGTTGGCAGAACCTGAACCGATTTTACCTGACGTTGTGTTACCTGAGCTCGCTTACATGATCTTGCGTAAAGGTAACTACGCCATTTTGAGTAATTTTCTATATTCCATTTTAGACGGTGAATTACAGATTGAAAAATCAACCCCTGAAGACTTGGCAAAAACGGCCCAAATCTTGGAGAAATACGCCGATAGTCGAATTGATTTTGTGGATGCTGTTATCGCTGCAATGGCAGAAAGGTTGAATATTCAACGTATTCTGACAATTGATCGTCGCAATTTTCAGTTGTTGCGCTCTAAACATTCTCCCTATTTTGTAATCATTCCATGATGAAAATGAATACCAAAGAAATCCGAGTTTTCCAAAAAATCTGATTTCTCAGGGGCCCATGCTAGGATAGTGGAACGTTAAAAAACTATGAAAAAAATTTATACCTCACCCGATCGGATCATGGTTTTTCATTTTAAAAATGTTCTTCTCAGCCACAATATTGATTGTCTCGTCAAAAAAGAATTTCTGGCAGGCGCGGCGGGCGAACTCCCGCCTAATGAATGTTGGCCGGAACTTTGGATTGAGGACGATAAAAAATATGATAACGCGTTGGAAATATTAGAAAAAATTTGGTTGGCAGAGTCTCTGACATTGCCCAGTTGGACATGTACTCGGTGTGGCGAAGAACTCGAAGGACAATTTACGGCCTGTTGGCGATGTGGAGAAAGTCGCTATAGGTGAGTTTTCAGTGAACAGTGATCAGTTTTCTGTGATCAAATCAGTAGACATTATCGGAATAATCCAATGTATACTCAAAATGGGAACAAAACTTTTTGAGAAACAAAAATTCTAGTGTACCTACCTAGCAGAGCCACTACGGGGCGACATTAATATAAAAAGGGGCACCGCCCCTGGGAAAAAGGGCCTGAAATCAATTCGACAACCTGGCCCTATAATAATGAAAAATGAACAATGATAAGTAGATAATTTTGCTAGGAATTTTATGAAAAGTTTGTCATTTTCACCGATTATCAAAACGTTCCGTCTAAAAAAAAATTGCCATGTTTTAGACACCTTGGTATGGTAAGCCATTAACATAAACTTACCAAATCAATTTGAAAACATGGCCCCCAAAAGAAACCTTACCAATTGAGCGGCAAGACAACTCTTTCGTCTATCGGATAAGTGGGACACACCCATCAATGATCACTGATAACTGATAACTGATAACTGATAACTGATAACTGATCACTGAAAACTGAAAACTGATTGAAGCCATCGATTGGGTAGGTTACTCTATACCGTTCTCCGATTTGGGCCGACAACATATCTTATTCCACGGTTCGGTTCCTGCTTCAACCAAGCTGGTTGTTTCCTTTCATTCCAGAAAC
>NBMI01000208.1 GCA_002085445.1 Candidatus Parabeggiatoa sp. nov. 2 | reverse complement strand
GTACTGGCATCTACAAAGCTGCCCGGCAACACCACCAGAAAGTCATCCAAATTCACTTCAGGTGCATCAATCTCTACTTCGCCGTCTATGCCTAGCTTTGATGAAGCACTTATTTGGCTACAAGGAGAGGCGATCAATTGCTCAGAAGTGATCTGAATATTTCCGCCTCGGCCCTCGTAGGCTTGTGCTTTAATATGTCCTTGATTCAAAACTAAAAATTGCGGAGATTCAATGGTAATATTGCCACCGTCGCCAGTACCGCCTCGTACACTGGTGTTAATGCCACTGTCTAACGAAGTTCCCAAGGTTTGAAGACGCAATTTTCGCGTGGTTGCTCATATAGAGTTCTGTCACTGTCAGGTGAATATTGCCGGCATCGCCACCACCCAAACTAGAAGTGTTTAAATCTCCCCTATCCGTGAGGATTAACTGTGGTGTCTCTAGCCAAATATCGCCTGCATCCCCGCTGTCGGCCTGTTTACCAATAGAGACGGCTTCAATGCCATATCTTCCTTGACTACGGACTCCTTGGGTTTGAGCACTGTCTGCTGGGTTTTGGACAATCACAGACTCTGTGGCATTAATATATATATGACCCCCATTACCGGTGCCATCGGTGCTACTAGAAATATTGCTTCGGTCAGTTAAAGTGAGCTCTCTGGCTTGAATCAATATCGTACCTGCATCGCCACTGGATTGTGTTGGGTTGTCGTTAGACGGCTTGTCGGTAGACGGTGAGGTTTGATCGTGAGACGGTGCGGTTTGTTTGTTAGAGGGTGGTGCTGCATTGTCATCGTGGAATTGTGGTGCATGGTTCTTTGCATTAACGTAAATCGCTCCCTGAGAAAGCGTTATTGGGCCGTCAACTTTCAAAGTAATATTACCGCCTGTTCCGGATCCAAAGGTGCTGCTACTGATGATGACATTGGTTAAGTCTAATTGACGGGTTTCCAGCAAAATGGTACCGACACGATCTGCTGTCACATCGGTTCCATCAAAGGCATTAACACCAATATGGCTATCAGACAGTGTTGTGTTACCCGTCACTTTGAGGATGATATCACCACCTTGACCGATACTAAAAGCATCGCTTTCAATCACGGCGTTATCTAATGTCAATTGCTCGGTTTCTATTAATATCAGTCCGGCATCTCCTTGTGTGTGGGTGAGCGACGCATTGCCTTCATTCATTTCTAGATCGAGTTCGCCAGAATTAGCAAAAATCGCAGCCTTGGTGAGAGTGACTGACTCGGTTGCTTTGATGCGAATGTCGCCGGCGTTTCCATCACTGATAGTGGCACTGGAAATGACGGTATCAAAGACGACGTAGTCCTGATATATATTACCTATTTGAGCGCCTCCAATCAGGTTTAAACGGTTGACGATGATGTCAATTTTGCCATCGTTGCCATTTTCTAGGGTATTGGCATTGACTTTAGCTTGCTTTAATAGCAATTGTCCGCCTCGAATATAAATCTCTCCGGCACTTTTGCCAGTGGTTGTGACTGTGGCATGAGCGGTGAGGCTGAGGTTGCCAAACTGTTTGAAACTCGCCATGTTTAATCCGTCATCTGTGGGGATAACTTCACCACTTGAGGCGACACTGGCAAGCGTGATCCGTCCATTTGGGGCGTTGATTTGTGCGCCCGTATAATCCCATAAGGATTAAGGAAATACAGGTTAGCGTTAGGGATGCTAGAGCGGATTAGCCCGTCAATGTTTGACGGGTTGCCGCCAGTGACGCGGCCGATGATATTGTTAATGCTGTTGGGGCCCGAAAAGGTGGCGCTTTCATGGCTTTTGAGGTTAAAGTCACGAAAACTATGGAAAAGATTGCCGCCCAGTTGACGGCCTAAATCAGCTCCGATGAGATAATCCGGGCCGGGTAATGGGCCGGTGCGGCCAAGGGTGCCGTCGAGGGTGACTTCGGCATTTGTTGATAAGGCTATGATTGTTAAGGAGATTGTTGATAAAGCTCGTTGTTTCATAATGTTTGTACTCATAAAATTGAAAATATATAATGCGAATTAAGGGTTAAATTTAATATTATAAAATCAATAACCTATAAAAACATCTTCAGTGACAGTGATTTTATTCTACATTATTAATTTTTCATTCTTAATTCGCATAGCCAGTATGGCTTTAGCCTTACCCTTCTTTAACTTTGACGGCTCCCTGAAAAAATTAAGGTTATAGTTGCAAAGGCAACCCATTTTTGGTTTAATAATTCACATTCATCGAATTATCGATATGGCGGCTTAGGTGTTGTTTACTAAAAACAACCCTAAGCATAAGCAATTAACTAACAGTAGTAGTCTCATGCCATGTTTTATTATACGGGATCATGGTGGAGACTGCCCAATTTTTGGGAGTAATCTCCATGACTTTGTCACATTTATATGTCGTTGCCTCTGCAAGCGGCTTAGTCAAAATCGGTCACAGTGCCAAGCCTAAAAAGCGCATTGTGCAAATTGAAATGTCCATCGGGACATCTGTCGTTAATCAGTATATTTCACCACTGTGTTTAAATGCCCGCCAAATTGAACGGCATTTGCATCAACATTTTGCCAAACAGAGACAACAAGGGGAATGGTTTACAGTGACGTTTTCAGCAGTTATCAAGGAAGTTAAGCAACAGAAGTTCCATACCGATGAACCAAATCGTATAATGCCCTTTGAATTTGGCGATTATCAATTGCGAACTTTTGTTGACAATACGGGTGAACCTTGGTTTTGTCTCAAGGATACCTGTGAAATTCTCAATGTTGGCAACCCTTCCGAGGTAGTCAAACGACTTCAAAAAAGCAGGGTCGTTTCAATTGAGGTTGCTTTTAAGCGCAGTGTTGCACGCCTCAATTTTGTGAACGAAGCCAATTTCTATCGGGTTATTTTCCAAAGCCGTAAAAAGGAGGCAACAATGTTTCAAGATTGGGTTTTTGAAGAAGTCCTACCCAGCATCCGCAAAACTGGGCAATATTCTGTTCCATCCAGACAGCTTGAAAAAAAAATGGGACAGGCGGATTTCGAGGCGTTCATCAAAGACTGCTTTATCCCAGAACCCACTAACATGATACGCTCAAGAGATATTTACCTCGTCTATCAAAGTTGGTGTTTGCAAAACGACTGCCCCACTCGCACCATTCAGTGGGTAGGCACACAGTTAGGCAAACTGGGTTATCGAAGAAGCAAATGTCCGCCTAATGGCGTAGCGTGTTGGTGTGGCTTTCGACTAAACAACCCGGCCTGTCCTACCGACTCTACAATTCCCAAAACACATCAGTTATTGAGTGATTTGCAAAATCACTTATCAGCAGTCTCCAAAATGTTAGAGGAAGAAACGCAATATTCTAATGCAGAATTGTTAAGCATGGTACGCACCGCCCACGCTTTTATGAAATCCGTTTATTCCACAAATCCGTTGTACTCTCACTCACTATAACTACAAGGATTAGTTAATCGATACGGATTAGTTTCGTCGGGATTTTTTATCCGTGGCTTTAATGCAATCCTTGTAGTTATTGCTGGTGTAAAAAAAAACTTGAACATTGAGCTCGATTAACGTGAATTCTTTACTAACTCATTTCAATCTATGGCCCACAAATTAGCCGTTATTCACGTATTAATGTTAAGGGTTTTATCATCAAACTATTGCAGGTGCTAAAAAACTTGAACATTGAGTTTTTAAAAGCAAAGCGTGTCGCGAGTGGGCCAGGTTATCGAATTAATAGAGTCAAGTGTTTAAAAGCAAAGCGTGTCGCAACGGCTATAGTAGCCAATTCGTTTATCCGCGCAATTCGTTGTACTCGTTTAAAAGCAAAGCATCTCGCGAGTGGGCCAGGCTATCGAATAAATAGAGCCAAGTGTTTAAAAGCAAAGCGTGTCGCAACGGGGCCAGGTTATCGAATAAATTCAATTGCGAACTTTTGTTGACAAAACGGGTGAACCTTGGTTTTGTCTCAAGGATACCTGTGAAATTCTCAATGTTGGCAACCCTTCCGATGTAGTCAAACGACTTCAAAAAAGCAGGGTCGTTTCAATCGAGGTTGCTTTTAAGCGCAGTGTTGCACGCCTCAATTTCGTGAACGAAGCCAATTTCTATCGGGTCATTTTCCAAAGCCGTAAAAAGGAGGCAACAATGTTTCAAGATTGGGTTTTTGAAGAAGTCCGCTTTTATGAAATCCGTTTATTCCACAAATCCGTTGTACTCTCACTCACTATAACTACAAGGATTAGTTAATCGATACGGATTAGTTTCGTCGGGATTTTTTAGCCTTGTTTATATGAAATCCTTGTAGTTATTGCTTTAGTACCAGAATTTATTTTTTGTCATTTAGACTCCCGACGATAGGAGCAATGCCATTAACATACCGTACGGAAAAGGCCCGTTTGTAGTAGGCGATTTATCGCCTCACGTAAGGGCTTTGCACGTGGGATTGCCCCTACAAACCGTCATGTCGCGTAGGGGCAATCCTTTATGGTTGCCCTCACCGAAAAGCTTAACTTAATGGCATTGACCCCAACGCCAACGGCTTTAGCTGTTGGCTGAGGTGGTACGGAGCTAAATTGAACGGTGACGAAAGGATGTCCATGATTGTGGACACCCTTGGCGGAAAGGTTCCCAATCAGAGGTTCAAAGCCATTAAGTTAAACAACAAAACACCTACAAAAAGTATAACAGCGCGACAGAGGGCCATAACCTAATTTGAAAGCATCCAAAGTATTTTATGGCCCCCAAAAGCTACCAAACTAAAGTTTGGACTCCTTCACACTGATAACTGCCGCTTGCGGTACCGCATCCCTATACTGTTTGGCAATCTCACGGATTTTCTTGATTTGAATCTCGGTTGCCAACCTTTTCATTTGACGACAAAAAGGTTGCAGTTCTGCTGTTTGTTCAAGTTGCTCCAAAAATTCTATAATGCCATTTATATCGCCTCTCATAGTCAGGTTAAACAAACTAGCAGCTTGCTCCGCAGAAGGCCCTGTCAGCGCTGCACTCAGGGCCTTTGGTTCTGTTTCTGTGCCAGCGAGGTTTTGTTCATACATCCAAGTTAACTTTAAAACCTCCTGTAACTGTTCCAATAACGCGTCAATGTAAACCGGTTTAGCAATAAAACCATTACAGCCGGCTTCGATGCATTTTTTTCGGTCATGTTTAAGGGCACTGGCCGAAATGGCAATGATTACCACATCCTTGAAGCTTGACAGTTGTCTGATTTGGCGAGTGGCTTCAAGGCCATCCATGATGGGCATGACAATATCCATCAAAATCACATCAGGCCTCCACTCGAGGGCTTGCTCTATGCATTCTTCACCATTGCTCGCTTCTCGTATGTCAAAACCTAATGGCGTTAATATACTCACTAATAAAAAACGATTTTCCCATTGATCATCAACAACCAGAACTTGGTAATTTTTTCCCTCAAAAGGCGCTTGGTAGCCAATAATGTTGGGCATTTTTTCTGGTTTTGCGATGACAGAACTGGCGACTTCTGGCAATTTCAGTTCAAACCAAAATAGACTTCCCAGTCCAAAAGTACTTTCAACCTGTAATTCGCCACCCATCATTTCAACCCGTTTTTTCGTGATAGATAAACCTAAGCCAGTGCCTTGTGCCCAACTACGGGGATCGCCCACCTGTTGGAAGGGTAAAAATATTTTGGAAAGTTCTTCGGGCTTCAGGCCTATGCCGCTGTCTTCTACCTGAAAACGGAGCTTGTCATGGTGGTAGCCTATTTTGAAGCTGACTTTTCCTTGTTGGGTAAATTTGATCGCATTGCTTAACAAATTAATGAGGATTTGCCGCAATCGGGTTTCGTCTACCAGAATCCCCTTCGGGAGTGCTGATAAAGTTTCGTAACTAAAATGAATGTCCTTATTCAAGGCACGCATCTGGAATAGCTCGGTAATCTCTTTGAGAAAATTACCAAAATTAATCGCGCTAGGAGCGATTTCGATTTTGTTGGCTTCTATTTTAGATAAATCTAAAATGTCATTGATGAGGGTCAATAAATATTCACCATTGCGGTGAATAATGTCTATTCCCTCAAGTTGTTGTTTCGTGAGTGTGCTATCTCTCTGATAAAGTTGCGTATAACCTAAAATGGCATTAAGCGGTGTACGTAACTCGTGGCTCATATTGGCAAGAAAGATACTTTTAGCCTGGTTAGCCATTTCGGCCGCTTGCTTCGCTTGTTGTAATTGAGCTTCTATCCGTTTACGTTCTGTGATGTCAATCAAAGCCCCCACAATGCCACCGACTTCGCCATTGGCTTTTATGAAGGTGGCTTTATGAAAAATGACCTCACGTTCAGAACCATCGGCATGACGTATTTTCATTTCGTCACTGCCGGGATGACGTATCAGTTCTTGATCAGCTTCATTATAGAAATTAGCAGATTTTTTAGAAACAACGTCGTCATAAACCACCGTTTTCCCAATCAATTGTTCTGATGTTGTACCGACAAAAGTCGAAAAAGCAGTGTTGCAGCCTAAGTATTTGCCTTTGGCATCTTGATAAAAGATTGGAATGGGTATGGTGTCCATCAGAGTTTGTAACAACTGGAAATGGCTTTGCAACTGTTCCTCGGCTTGTTGGCGCTCAATGATTTCTTGTTGGAGTTCAACATTTTTATCGTGCAATTCACCAGTACGTTTAGCAATTTTGACTTCCAAATCTGCATAAAATTGATCCAATTTTCTGGCCTGAAAATAGCTATTCAATGCTTCCTTGATGGTCAAATAAAAATCGTCTAAATCTACTAACGGCTTAGCAATATAGCGGTAGAGATTAGCGTAATTGATGGCATATCCCATGCCCTCTATAGAGGCTTGGCCCGTAAGCATAATTTTGAGGGTTTTTGGTGAAATCGCATGAACGCGCCTTAGAAACTCATCACCCTTCATCTGAGGCATAATGTAGTCAGCGAGCACAAGCGGTATTTCATAGCCTTCTTGCCACAATTCGTCAATTAACTCTAAAGCATCTTGACCATTAAGGGCGGCTTCTATGAGATACCCATCGCCAAGTGTCTGTTTCAGTGCGTTTTTAAGGCTATTGAGCATGGCTGGCTCATCATCAACGCATAAAATAGCGAATTTATCCATGAGTGTCTAAACTTGATTGAATTGTTTTAATTAAGTCTTCTGTATTCAATGGCTTGTACAAGCAACAAAACAGATTGGCTTGTTCGACGGCGCGTTTAATAGCGGCCTCATCAGCATGTCCGGTCAGCATGATTTTGATGATGTTTGGAAATTTATGATGCACCTGAATGAGAAACTCATCACCCTTCATACCTGGCATTAACCAATCCGAGACAATTAAGATGATGGGAATATTATCTTCCTCCAGTTCTTCAATGATTTCCAGTGCGTCGGTGGCATTTTCAGCCATTTCATAGCCGTAAGTATCGGCAAACACATTTTTGAGTTGCGTCTTTAGAGTATTTAATATAGTCACGTCATCATCGACACATAAAATAACGGCTTTTTTTTGTTTCATAGTGATTAGATATCCAGAATACAAACGGCCTACTACAAACTAGCTAGCGAGGCGATAAATCGCCTACTACAAACGACAGCGAGGCGATAAATCGCCTACTACAAACGGCAAAAATACCGTAAATGTCGTTTTGCCCGAGGTACTTTCAACTTCTATTTTACCTTCATGTTTGTCAATTATCTTTTTGACAATATCTAACCCTAAGCCGCTGCCTTCGCCGGGGGGTTTGGTGGTAAAAAAGGGCTCAAATATTTTCTGTTTTATCTCCTCCTGAATCCCAGTGCCCGTGTCAGTAACACTAATAACCACTTGATTATTTGCTTTTTTTACCACAATGCTTAAAGTCCCTTGGTAATCCATCGCTTGTAGCGCATTGTGAATCAGATTGGTCCATACTTGATTCAGTTCATCAGGATAACACAAGACGGGCGGTACCACGTCATAATATCGCTTCACTTCAACGCCGTATTTGAGTTGACTGTGATAAAGCGTTAAAACGGTTTCAATGCCTTCGATAATATTGGCTTCTACCTTTTCACCCACCGAATCAAATCGGGCAAAACTTTTTAGGGCAAACACCACTTTGGCAGCACGCTTTGAGGAAGAAGCGATAGATTGAGTGCTTTGTTGTAGACTCGCTAACTTGTAAGCGATGTTTAAAATCGTTTTGTGATCTAAGCCGGTTAATAGAGGTATAAAGCGATCAATGTCTTCATAAACTCCTATTTCTATCAACGTATCGACCAAATTGGTGGCGTTATCAATGCCCTGTTCTTCCAAACGATGAACCAAGGCCCTTTTCAAGCGGCGTTGTTCTTTAAATGATAAAGTTGTCTCTTCAGTGTTTTGGAAGGCCTTAAGTAATAAGGCCAAAAAGTCTTGGTACTCTACCTCGGAAAGTGATCTAAAAAAAGGCGGTAGCTGGGTGAGCGTTTGAGTTAAGAAGGTACTGAGATTATCTACCGCCAATTGAATAGCCCCAAGCGGTGTGTTGATTTCGTGGGCAACACCGGCAATCAGTTGTCCCAACGCGGCCATTTTTTCTGCCTGAATCAGTTCTTGTTAAGTGGCTTTCAGTTGTTGCAGAGTATTGGCTAAGTCGTCATTTTTGTGACGCAAGGCTTTTTCAGTTTGTTTAAGTTCCGTGATATCCATCAATTGTCCATCTAAAACGATGGTTCCATCTGCTTGTTTTTCAAGCATAGAGTCACCTTGCACCCATTTTATCTGCTCGGAGACAATAATGCGCCAAACATAATGCCAACGATTTGATTAATTAACCGCGGCCGCAAGGGATTTTTCCAACGCGTTGCTATCATCAAGATGAACATTCTGGTTGATAAGCACACCATTCTCCACCATGGCTTCTGGTTCCAGCCCATAGACTTGTCGGCAAGCGGGACTGACATAGAGGAACTTTTGTGAGCCATCTGGGTACAACACATATTGATAAATCATCGCCGGTATGCTTTGCGCTAAATTGCTATAGCGGTTATTGCTTTGTTGTAGTGCTGTTTCGGCCTTTCGACGTTCGACTATTTCGTTGTAAAGTTGATCATTTTTCTCTTGAAGATGTTTTTGCAGATGCCGTAAGGCTAAATGTGTTTCAACTCGGGCCCACACTTCTGCTGACTGAAACGGTTTGGTGATGTAGTCTACTCCCCCGACAGCAAAAGCTTTAACCTTGTCTTGTGTTTGATGCGATGCACTCAGGAATATAATCGGAATATCGCGAGTTCGGGCTTCCGCTTTTAACTGTTTGCAGACTTCATAGCCGTCCATGTCTGGCATCATTACGTCAAGTAAAATCAAATCAGGTGGTTTTGTTTGTACGGTATTAAGTGCCGTGGGGCCGCTTGATGCGGTTGTTGCGAAATACCCTTGCTTAGTCAATATTTTTGACAACAACTGCAAGTTGACGGGGGTATCATCAACGACTAAGAGGTTGGCTTTTGGTGCGTCGGTTTTTAAGTCATTCATCTTGATTCGTGTTTTGGTAATGGGTAATGGGTAATGGGTAATTGGTAATTGGTAATTGGGCTTTAGTTGAGCCGGGGTTGAATCCTTCAATAACTACAAGAGTTGTTTATAGTAAAGGATTTTTTATTAATGATTATAATAACGGATAATGCAACTACAAGGATTCGTTATAATAACGGATAATGCAACTACAGGGATTCGTTATAATAACGGATAATGCAACTACAAGGATTCGTTATAATAACGGATAATGCAACTACAAGGATTCGTTATAATAACGGATAAAGCAACTACAAGGATTCGTTATAATAACGGATAAAGCAACTACAGGGATTCGTTATAATAATATAATAACGGATTTCATCTTCAGGATTCTTAAGGATAGTTATAATAACGGATTTCTTTCGTCGGGAGTTGTCATCCTTTATTATAACGAATCCTTGTAGTTTTTCATTTTTCATTATAATTAATTTGGGAGTTGTTTTTATGAAGAAAATCGTAGGTGTTGCCGCAGTGATTGCGGCCTTTTCTACCTCTGTCGTTGCCAATGGCACTGGGACCAATTATCTGATGGAAAAGATTATTGAGGGTGATGCTGGCGAAGTTTCCTTATATTTAGAAGGGGAAACTTCTCCCGATGTCCGCGATAGTCAAGGAAATCCGGCCTTAGTAGTGGCTACCGCTTATAAGCGGCCACAAGTCGTTAGGGTGTTGCTTGAGTGGGACGCTAATCCCAACCTGACTAATGTGGCCGGCATGACGGCCCTGATGGTGGCGGCTCAGAAGAAATCTCTTGAAATCATGCGGATAGTGCTGCAATCCAAGGCTGATGTCAATCTGCAAAATCCCCAAACTGGTGACACGGCCTTGATGTATGCTGTGCAGAGTAACTTCGCCAAAGGCGTGCAGTTGTTGATTGATAATCAGGCGGATGTCAATCATAAAAATAAGCGTGGCATAAACGCGCAGGAATTAGCGCGTGCGAGTGGCTATACTGAAATTGTCCAGATGTTGTGGTTAAATCGGAATACCGGCGAGGGGAAAAATAGTACTGAGTCTAACTCAACGGCTATCAGTACCAGCATTTCCAAATCTCTCAGCGAGTCTGAGTCTTTGCTGAATCAGGGCAATTTCAGTTTGGCGCGGGAAGTGGTTAAGGAGGCTTATCAAGCCACTGGGGATATGGCGCTATTGTTGAAGTGGCTTGAGGTGGATAAACGGTTGTTTCAGCAACTGAAGGCTAAAAATAAAAGAAATGCGCCTAGCAAACGTTCTGATGATAGTGAGTTTCGTCACTCGTTTTGGGATTTTGCGAATCGTCGCCGTCAGGTTCGGTATGAGAGAGAACATCCGATATCGACTTTGCCGTTATCGGAAGTTGATCAAGTCATCGAAGGGTATGAGCAGTTAAAGTTGTCTTTTGTGAAGTTGGACAAGATTTTGCCCACGCTGGCAACGTCGGCAAAAGTGCGCCAATTGGTTAGCAAACACAAAGCCTTTGTTGAGAGGGTGAACCAGACACATTATGAGTACATTACTTTTGATGTGATCAGTCCCTATTTGGGAAGGGCCGATCAGCAACTTTTCTTGTCCGATCATACCTACTATTTTTCTATTTCGTACTCGTCGGACATGTTACATGAAACGGTGAAAACGTTGGCAAAAAGCACTCATCAAGAACTGATTTTTGACAGCTATCCGATCGTCAAAAAACAGTTTGTGAGCGTTTACAAGACGTTGATGGAGCTCGGAGGCGATTCTGTGGGCGAGTTTAAAGAATTTCGGGCCATTCAGGCGGTGGCTGACAAACTCGTGCCCATTAATTAGTTTGTAGTAGGCGCTGAGCGCGCCTAAATTTGTAGTAAGCGCTGAGCGCGCCTAAGTTTGTAGTAAGCGCTGAGCGCGCCTAAATTTGTAGTAAGCGCTGAGCGCGCCTAAGTTTGTAGTAAGCGCTGAGCGCGCCTAAGTTTGTAGTAGGCGCTGAGCGCGCCTAATAGTTGGCACCGTTTATTCGGGTTGACGTTTTAAGTGATCAGCTATTTAGTCAGTTACAAATCATTGCGCGAATCCTTGGAGAGTTGGACAATTGACAAACCTCCCACGTAAGGGATAACCGCAATTGAGGGCCATATAGTTGACTAGCTCAGTGCAACTTTTGCCAAAACCTCATTAGTCAATTGGATTGACAAACCTCCCACGTAAGGATAAGGATAACCGCCATTGAGGGCCATATGCTTGACTAGCTCAGTGCAACTTTTGCCAAGGATTGACAAACCTCCCACGTAAGGGATAACCACCATTGAGGGCCATATAATTGACTAGCTCAGTGCAACTTTTGCAACTTTTGCCAAACCTAAAACCCATCAATTGAATTGACAAACCTCCCACGTAAGGGATAACCGCCATTGAGGGCCATATGCTTGACTAGCTCAGTGCAACTTTCAAAAAAACGTGTTAGAATTTTTAAAAAGAGAACTTTGAACGAGAGTATATCAGAGAAGTTTCCCAAACATGGTATCCCAAAGACTTATTAGAAGTACTTCCGATTGACGCGCTGCTAAAAGAGATTCCTATTGAAGAGTGCCTGAAAGGATTTCCACCGGCGGTGATTGAGGAATACTTGTCCAAACTCAAAAAGTCTCAGTGACTGAAAATGGGGTAGTTGGTGTCGTGGGCCGATTATTTAGCGCGTCTCGGCCCATGACTTGTCAAAAAGCCTGTCAGGTGAGTCGAACTTTTCGCCGGAGTCCAAACTTTAGTTTGGCAGTCGTCCGTTTGGAGTCCAAACTTTAGTTTGGCAGTCGGCCGTTTGACAGTCGTCCAAACGTTAATTTGGACGACTGCGCGTAAGGCGATAAATCGCCTACTACAAACGGGCCTTTTCCTTAGAAGAAATGTCAGTTCGTAGTAGGTTATTTATCACCTATTTTGGTTGGCTCAACTCAAAAAGAATGACTACACTTGCCTTGCACCTGACGTTCGTTAACGTTCTTCAGAAGAGGCCGTCCATTCTTCCACTTCAAAGGTTTTTTGGTTGACTGTCCATAAGTCATATTTAACTTGCATTTGGATCCAACTTTCTGGGCTTGTTCGTGTGGCTTTACCAATCCGAACCGCCATTTCTGGACTGAGCGAAGTGTTTGTATTTAATAAGGCGGCCAAAGTTTCTTGGCTCACGCCTAAACGTTTCGCTGCTTCTGTGATAGTTATTCCTAGCGGTTCTATCACAACTTGTAGTAGGACTTCTCCGGGATGAGTCGGTTTTCTATTTTCATAAAACCTCGGAATAATGGCATTACTCCGAAGTTTACTATAATATTTATTACGAACTGATAAAATAAATGATACCAAAAGCATGATTGCCATTAACGTACCTCCCTTTCTTCTCGGGTTGAATATGAATAGCCACAGGTGAAACCTGTGGTTTATGGTATTTTTCAAAGCTTCAACCCTGAAAGGGTTGAATATGAAACGCAGTAACTCGCTACGCGAGATAATAGCCACAGGTGAAACCTGTGGTTTATGGTATTTTTCAAAGCTTCAACCCCGAAGGGGTTGAATATGAATAGCCTTTCAGGCAAAAGTTTCCGTTGCGGAAACTTTTGCCTGAAAAGGTGAAACCTGTGGTTTATGGTATTTTATAAACTTCAACCCTGAAGGGGTTGAATGCTTACCACCTATCAATGCGAATTAAGGGTTAAATTGAATCTTATAAATTCAACTGAAGTGGAAAAAAACGCGCTTTGACGCGAAAGACGCAAGAGACATTCAAATATGCGTGGCACATGCAAGCGTCACTTGCGTGCGTTATATTTTTTCTATAACTTCTCAATCAGAAGTTTTTAGAAATCCTTGATTTCATAATAATTAATTCAACCCTTAATCCGCATTAGTTAAAGGCGATTACAAGAGTTTTTCCCAAGCGATTACAAACCGCGTCAAAACCATTTTCACTTAATTGGTGTTCATTTCCGCTTATATCGTTTTTATCGTCATTCGTTTATCCGCGTAATTCGTTGTACTAAGCGCAATGAGTTGTACTTATAAATTCGCTTATCCGCGTAATTCGTTGTACTTAACGTAATTCGTTGTACGCACGCGTAATGAGTTGTACTTATAAATTCGCTTATCCGCGTAATTAGTTGTACTAAGCGCAATGAGTTGTACGCACGCGTAATTAGTGCATTTGTTATTAGTTGTACTTATCCTCAGCCCAAGCAACGATTTCCTGCCGCCAACTTTCAAACCGACTCGCAAACCGTAACAACGATTCACGCTGCATTTGCCATTGTTGCAAACCACGGACTTGTTGCTCAATGTGTTCACTAAGTACCGGATATTTATCTTGTTGCGCTCTCAAATCCGCAATCGTCGCTTGCAGATTTTGCACCTCAATACACAACTTCGCTTGCTGCAACGCCGTTTGCGTTGCCGCCAACCGCGGATCCTTACGGAGCAACTCCCTAAAGAAAAACAACACCGCATTACCCAACAACCCCTCATAGCGAAGAAAAGCGGCCAACGTCTCGTCCACCAACTCAATCACCGACATTTGTTCCAACAACAAATCCGTAATCGCGAGCGTCTGTTGATAACTGATCAACGCCGCTAAATCCTCATCAGTAATCTATTGAATTTAAAGAAATTTATCTTTCTGCTTAGAAAACGACTGAAGATTTTCAGAGGCTTGTTCTTTAAAACCCGCCAAATCCTCAAGCCCCTGCTGCTGAACAAAAGGCTGCAAATACTGCAGCTCAATTTGCTGAGCAAACTCACATAGCGAATTTGTTGCAACAAACTTTGCTCCGGCGCAACAACACCCAAACGGATAGCCGCCAGCGCATAACCATAACTATCCTGATAAGCGCCAGTGACTTCATAAGCGGTAAAAGTAAAATGCTCATTAACAATAGAAACCGCTTTCCCGCCTAGCTGAGAAGCCATCTCCACAACAGCCGGGCTATCCAATAACGAACCCAATAACATTTGAGTGAGATTTGATGAAGTCATCAAGGATTGTATATAATAAGGAATTTTAGAAACCGTTGTACGCACGCGTAATGAGTTGTACGCACGCATAATGAGTTGTACTTGTTATAAGTCATACTTAATATAAATTCGTTTATCCGCGTAATTCGCTGTACTTATTATAAATTCGTTTATCCGCGTAATTCGCTGTACTTATTATAAATTCGTTTATCCGCGTAATTCGCTGTACTTATTATAAATTCGCTTATCCGCGTAATTAGTTGTACTTAGCATGCTACAATAAACACCTAAGCAATAAATCCAATCACCAATCACAATGGTTTTTTTCAATGAAAAAATTACTATCCCTATTCAAAAGCAGTCAACCCGAAAACACTGACACCCACGAACCACCCCCGCCGCCCATCATCGGGCTAGAAGTCGTCGGGCGTGGCATCAACTTAAGGCCGCACCAAGCCTACGAACTAAAAAAAGTACTGTTCAGCCGCCAAAACTGCTGCCGAACCTTTCACTCCAAAGAAACCGGGCAAACCTACTTAGTGCCTTACGGATATGAAGCGAATGAAAGTCCTCCCATGCCGGCAAGCCAAACCATCAATCAGACTCTGATTGAAGACTCATGGGAACACTTCGATAACCATTTCAACCTCGATACCCACGCAGCGTGCAGTAATACCGTTTTCAGTCTCGATGTCAAAATGGCCCAAACAAAGTCCTTGCGTTCTGAACACGACACCTATTACGCCGCACGGACTTTTTTCATTCCTTATTGGACACTCTATCTCTCAGACGTGACGAAAGTATCCGAAAAGGAAAACTTCGACATAAAAATCCCAACGCCATACAACCCAGACAACCGACTGGACTACGATAAATTCTTTGAACGCTATGGCACTCACTACATCAAAAGAGCCTGGATTGGCGGGAAGGCCACACTGACATTCACCGTTCCCAAGTCCCAGATGAGCAAACAAGAATTCCGACAACACCTAAACACCATCAACTATACGATGGTGAGCGACAACGAGGATAACTATCTAAAAGAGACTCGGGAAAACTTACAGAAACACTCTGAATGTCTCGTACTGGGGCAAGGCGGCCAACACTCACAACTCGCGGCCCTCACCTCACTGGATGAAACCAATTACAACCACTGGTTAGCAACCCTCAAAGAAAATCCCAAAGTAATCGAACTCGAAGCCGTCGGGATTTGGACGCTCATCAATGACAAGAAAAAAGCGACCGCACTTCGGGACGCTTATGAGGCCGCCACCACTTTCACGCCGCTCTCAGCGATAATCAGTTACGATAACAAAGTGTATTTCCTCAGAGCCAACACATTCACTTGCTACCATCCCACCCACAACACAACAGAAAAGCCCAAGCCAATCAACGACTTATGGCCCTGTTTACAGGAACAAGACGGTTTTGAAATGATTGAAGCGGCCCTAGAAGGGCAATACCTCAAATCATTAACCGGCGAAGACTTAAACAGAAAACTCTTTTTCTTCAGCAAAGACAAATACATTCGCTGGGATATTGACAACAACCAGATGGATGACGACTATCCAAAACGGATAACAAAAGGATGGCCGGGCATCCCTTTTGAAAAGATTGATGCGGCCCTCAATGCCGGCCCCGACTATGTTTACTTCTTCAAGGGCGACCAATATGTTCGCTACAACATAGCGAAAAACAAAGTAGACTCAGGCTACCCCCAACCGACAAAAAAGAGATGGGCCGGCCTCACATTTGACCGGATTGATGGTGCCATTGCTTGGGGAAACGGAAAAGCCTACTTCTTCAGAGCAGACGAACACATTCGCTACGACATGACTGAATACCGTACTGATCCGGGCTACCCAAAATCCATTGTAGGCAGCTATGCCGAAGACTGGAAATTCTTTGACTAACTCAGCGCCTTTATACTGTTGGAGAACAAAGCTGTTGGAATACAAAGCTTCAGCTTTGTTATTCGCAAAAAAAATTCCAAAGGAAAAGATCAAATGACACACTACCACAAGGCTGAAAGCCTTATCAACAAATACATGTTCAGCTCAATCGCGGTAGGCTTGGTACCTATTCCGCTAGTGGATCTAATTGCCCTATCGGGCCTCCAACTCAGTATGCTACGCAGTCTTGCCAAACTCTATGGCATTCCTTTTTCAAAGGAACGTGGCAAAGCCTTAATAACGGCACTACTAGGCGGAAGCGTTCCGTTATCGTTTTCCAGACAATTAGTCAGCCTAGTAAAAAGCATGCCGGTTTACGGCCAAGTCACCGGCATGCTGAGCATATCCATTTTTGGAGGCGCCTCCACTTACGCCATTGGCAAAGTATTTATGCAACACTTTGAATCAGGCGGCACCTTCCTGACATTCGAACCACAAAAAGTGAGTGACTACTACACCCAACAATTTGAAAAAGCGCAACAAGAACTCAAAAATAACAACATAGGCAGAAGGCCTTAACGTTGGCTGGGCTCCAAAGCATTAGTTGGAGTCCAAAGCTTCAGCTTTGGCTGGCTGGAATCCAAAGCATTAGTTGTCTCCATCTCCAAAGATACTGTGCAAAACGCAAGATGGGATTTTTTTTATCCTTATGAGTCTCTTGCAAAAAAATCCGATGTCTTTAAGACATCGGATTTTTGAGAAGTAATTGCTAATTGGTAATTGCTAATTGGTAATCGGTAATTGGTAATCGGTAATTGCGAATGTTAATAACCAATTAGACTTGGCACGGCTAAAAACGGGACTTTTAACACACCCCTGAATTCCCTCTATTGATGTGACTTGCCGCGTTCCCATCGATAGCGGGCTGTGTGACTTCCCGGATCGAAGAGGCTGGGGGTGGGGTGGTGAAAATAATTAACAATTAATGATTAATGATTAATGATTAATGATTAATGATTAATGATTAATGATTTTAAGGATATTTAACGGCGTCGGCAAAAGTTTCGTTCCGAGTTAAGGGCTTTGCACGTGGGATTGCCCCTACAAACCGTCATGTAATGTAGGGGCAATCCTTTATGGTTGCCCTCACCCAAAAGCGGTACGATATGGCATTGAGGCTGGGGCTGGGGTGGTGAAAATCAGGTTATTTTGTCCCAAAAAC
>NBMI01000403.1 GCA_002085445.1 Candidatus Parabeggiatoa sp. nov. 2 | reverse complement strand
AAGGCCATGCTGGCATTCGCCGTACCATCACCCGCCGTGAAGTTCAAGCCGCTTGTACCACTTAAGGTGAGCGTTCCGTTGGTGGCTGTCAGTGCCACGGCAACTGCATTAGTACCAGCATCCACATCGTGTATTGAAATGCGATTGCCATTCGCCGTCGATAGGGTTAAGGCCGTGTCTTGATGGACGTTTTGTGGGCCAGGTACCGTATTCACTGGCGCATCATTAAGCGTCGGACTAACCGCATTAACAGTAATACTTACCGTGTCGCTATCGCTTTGTGGCCCACCACTACCCGTGTTTCCTTGGTCATCTGTGACTATCTGCACACTGGCCGAACCGCTATAACCGGCCGTTGGACTAAACTCAAGGCCATCCAAGGCGGCATTAATATTAACTAGAGTGCCGGTAAAGGCCATGCTGGCATCCGCCGTACCGTCACCACTGGTAAAGGTTAAGCCCGTTGTACCACTTAAGGTTAACGTTCCGTTGGTGGCTGTCAGTGCCACGGCAACTGCATTAGTACCTGCATCCACATCGTGTATTGAAATGCGATTGCCATTCGCCGTCGATAAGGTTAAGGCCGTGTCTTGATGGACGTTTTGTGGGCCAGGTACCGTATTCACTGGCGCATCATTAAGCGTCGGACTAACGGCATTAACAATGCGAATTAAGGGTTGAATTAAATATTATGAAATCAATGATTTATAAAAACTTTTGATTGAGAAGTTATTTTATAACTCTTTGTTCTTTCTACATTTTTAATTTTTATATCGATATTCGTACCAAAGGGGCTTTAGCCCCTTCGGTAAGTGTTATTAAAGCCTGGGGCATCGCCCCAGGCTTCTGTCAATCAAGACGTTTTTATAAGTCATTGATTTTTTTAGGATTCAATTCAACCCTTAATTCGCATTAACAGTAATACTTACCGTGTCGCTATCGCTTTGTGGCCCACCACTACCCGTGTTACCTTGGTCATCAGTAACAATCTGCACACTGGCCGAACCACTATAACCGGCCGTTGGACTAAACTCAAGGCCGTCCAGGGCGGTATTAATATTAACTAGCGTACCAGTAAAGGCCATGCTGGCATCCGCCGTACCGTCACCACTGCTGAAGGTTAAGCCCGTTGTACCACTTAAGGTGAGCGTTCCGTTAGTAGCCGTCAACGTCACCGCAACTGCGTTAGCTCCGGCATCCACATCGTGTATTGAAATGCGATTACCATTCGCCGTCGATAAGGTTAAGGCCGTGTCTTGATGGACGTTTTGTGGCCCAGGTACCGTATTCACTGGCGCATCATTAAGCGTCGGACTGACGGCATTAACACTAATACTCACCGTGTCACTATCGCTTTGTGGGCCGCCACTACCCGCGTTTCCTTGGTCATCAGTAACAATCTGCACACTGGCCGAACCACTATAACCGGCCGTCGGGTTAAAGCTCATACCATCCCACGCCGTATTAATATTAACTAGTACACAGGTTTACAAATTCATCCCCCTTTGAGGTGTCCTACCTTCGTTGGTTTACGAATCCTGAAGGGAAGAATTTACGAACAGATGTACTAGTTTGTAGTAGGCGATTTATCGCCTGAAACTCTTAAAAGTTTCTAGTTTCTAGTATGCAGTTTGTAGTTTGTAGTAGGCGATTTATCGCCTGAAGTTGTTTATAGTCTGCAATTTATCGCCCATTACTACAAACGGAAAGTGGCTAAAGCCACTACAAAAGGCCCCCGTTGAAAGTGGCTAAAGCCACTACTACATATGTTCCTAAATTCCACCTCCATCAGGATTCGTAAACCAACGAAGGTAGGGCGCGTCAAGGGAGGACGAATTTGTAAACCTGTGTACTAGAAACTTTTAAGAGTTGTTTCAGGCGATAAATCGCCTACAAACTACACAGGCGATAAATCGCCTACTACAAACTATAAACTACAAACGGCATACTAGAAACTTTTAAGAGTTTCAGGCGATAAATCGCCTACTACAAACTATAAACTACAAGCGGCATACTAGAAACTAGAAACTTTTAAGAGTTTCAGGCGATAAATCGCCTACTACAAACAAACTACAAGCTACAAACTACATACTAGAAACTAGAAACGATGAAAGGATTAGTGCCGGGTAATACCAAAGTTTCAATCCTTTTTTATAAGCGAATCGAAGTCGTTGAGTGTACCCACCATGAAATCTGTCCCAATTACAATTTTCTGGTACCGAATGTTAATTATATCCAACGTTCCTCCGGAAATTTTGCCAGTACAATTTCAGCGGCGGTGCCGAAATAAGAACGAATCGTCGTAAAAAATTCACCTAATTTGTTTTCTTTCTCAAATAAAAATTGTTCTGCTAGACGAACTTGTAATGCCATTATTTCTTCATCAGAGGTTGTTTCACCAAGTTCTATCATTTCATTTTCAAAGGTATTCTTAATTTTTTCAATAACTTCCAGTCTCGCGTCTTTGAGACGGGCACAGTTAAGATTGAGTTCTTTTATCGTCTTCTCAGCCTTAACCGGATCAAATTCACTCGGTTTTAAGATATCAATATCAACGCCCGGTACTTTATTACCTTTAGGATCACCACAACTGTGATTTTCCGTTTCCGGTTCTAAAAAACGCTTTGGTGCATAGAATTTGGAACCTTTCCCAAAAATGATCTTTGAAGTGCCACCTTTGCAGGCGGCAAACAAATTGGTTATTTCAAATGTCCAATTGATTTGACTACTCGTATCACATTTAGGATGAAAATGTTCTACTTGAGAATCATAAGGTGTTTGTGTCAGAACAATTTCGCAATAGGCACAAAGTCCATGCTGGACTTCAATTAAAGTGTCTATCAATTCTTTATCAGCTTTTCTGTTTTTATGACGCAGTTTCAATGCCGCCTCGCTTTCTCCCAGATTGTTCTCAATCAGATCGTAGTACTTATTAAGCAACTGGGTAAATTCATTAGGTGGACGTTCATCCACTCCCATAATTCGAGTCAATACCTTTGAACTTTTGGCACCATAAGAATAAGAATCTGTCGGCTTAGCAATGATTTTGCCGTTGTCGCGTTGTAACTTAATAAGATGTTGTGGCTTAACCGTTGTGAGTACCTGTGGGCTGTGAGTCGTCACAATCAGTTGTGCATTAGGAAAAGTCGCCATCAGATCGACTAAGATATGTTGTTGCCACATTGGATGCAAATGTAGCTCAACTTCATCAATTAAAACAATGGCTTGTGACTCTATCGCTTGTTCCGCTAGGTGAGGGTTAGCTTGTGCCATGCGTCGCGCTAAATCCATGACTAACGCCAACGTGGCACGGTAGCCATCACTCAGTTGTTCGAGTGACAAAATTTCCTTTTTCCCTTGTTCATCTTCAAAATCAACTAAAAATTGAGAGGGTTTAGATTCGGTGCGCGGATTGGAACACCCCGGTAGTATTTGACGAATTGATTGACGAACCGCCGCTAACACCGGTAGCTGATAATTCCAATCTTGCCGCTTTTTAATTTCTCTCAGCTCCTCATTTTCTTGGGCGGTAAACCATTCAAAAACGGTGCGAAAATTGGGAATGATTTCTAACGCACCTTCCAACGCACCAAAACGGTTAAAGTCTTTATGGGGGTTGGTGTGAAGTTGTTGTTGAACTTTAGCGGAAACAATCCGATCATTACTATAATAGGCGATAACCGGCAATTTTGTTTCGCTGTTGCCGTTTTGCACTTGACTGATAATCTGATCTAAAAAAGCATAGAGATTGCCCAACTTTTTTTCAGGTGGCGTTTCTTTTTTAGTTTGTTCGGTTTGATCACGTTTTTTAGTCCGATCCCAAATCACTCCGTCGGTACTTTCAAGTGTCACTCGTACATAGGGTGCTTGACTCATTTGGGGAAGGTTGTTTCCAACCGGCGTGTTTGGGCGAGTTAATTGTTGTCGTAAATCGTTTAGACTAAAGTCTTTGCCAGTCACATTGGGCAGACGTTTTAACACCGCGCCTAGCCCCACCGCAATCGCATCCAACAGAGTGGTTTTACCCTCAGCATTTTTACCATATAAAACCGTTAATTGTGGATCAAGTGGTAACTCTAATTTTTCAATCGCACGAAAATTTTCAATGGTGATGTGATTAAGTTTCATGGTATTTTTATCAGCAAAACGTCATAACACGCGGTTTCGTTAAGAACATTCTCGCGTCTTTAAGACGGGCACAGTTAAGATTGAGTTCTTTTATCGAATTAAAGTGTCTATCAATTCTTTATCAGCTTTTCGGTTTTTATCATCCCTATAATCCTGATAATTTTTGAACATCTCCCAGTCTCGCTCATTAGGAAACTTGACGCAGTTTCAATGCCGCCTCGCTTTCTCCCAGATTGTTCTCAATCAGATCGTAGTACTTATTAAGCAACTGGGTAAATTCATTAGGTGGACGTTCATCCACCCCCATAATTCGAGTCAATACCTTTGAACTTTTGGCACCATAAGAATCTAACTTTTGAAAAATCCGATGTCTCAAAGACATCGGATTTTTAGCACGGTTAATAAGATGTTGTGGCTTAACCGTTGTGAGTACCTGTGGGCTGTGAGTCGTCACAATCAGTTGTGCATTAGTCGATGATCAAGTTTTAAGTCTGACAATAATATACTGAGCATCGCCATCCTTAAGCTTTTTTGTCATGTCGTTTGAGCGATAAATCGGTATACAGCCCAATAATATTTCTCTTTAAGTCGAAATGACAGAAAGCGCAAAGATTTCTCCTTAAGTCGAAATGACAAAAGCCTCAAGTAGAAATGACAAACGCGCAAAGATTTCTCCGTCTGTCTTCATTCCAAAAGCGCAAAGATTTCTCCGTCTGTCTTCATTCCAGAAAGCGCAAAGATTTCTTCTTAAGTCGAAATGACAAAAGCCTCAAGTAGAAATGACAGAAAGCGCAAAGATTTCTCCTTAAGTCTTCATTCCAAAAGCGCAAAGATTTCTCCTTAAGTCTTCATTCCAGAAAGCGCAAAGATTTCTCCTTAAGTCGAAATGACATAAGCCTCAAGTCTTCATTCCAGAAAGCGCAAAGATTTCTCCTTAAGTCTTCATTCCAGAAAGCGCAAAGATTTCTGCTTAAGTCTAAATGACAGAAAGCGCAAAGATTTCTCCTTAAGTCTAAATGACAGAAACCTCAAATCGAAATGACAGAAAGCGCAAAGATTTCTCCTTAAGTCTAGATGACAAAAAGCGCAAAGATTTCTTCTTAAGTCGAAATGACAAAAGCGCAAAGATTTCTCCTTAAGTCGAAATATAGATGTTCAGATAAATAATTTCACAACCCCCAGGTTTTCTTAAGGCTATTATCTCGCGGAGCGAATTACTACGTTTCACATTCAACCCCTTTGGGGTTGTGCGAATTACTACGTTTCACATTCAACCCCTTTGGGGTTGTGGTTGGATTGCTTGCTTCCACAGGTTTCACCTGTGGCTATTCACATTTGCGAAACTTTAGCCTGAAAACCCCTTTGGGGTTGCCCTAGGTTTTCTTAAGGCTACTCTATTCACTTTTGTGAAATTATTTATCTGAAACACTATAGAAATCCCTTCTTATATACAATCCTTGTAGTTATGGTATCGCTTGTTCCGCTAGGTGAGGGTTAGCTTGTGCCATGCGTCGCGCTTAATCCCTGACTAACGCCAACGTGGCACGGTAGCCATCACGGTTCGAGTGACAAAATTTCTTTCTTCCCTTCAACTAAAAATTGAGAGGGTTTAGATTCGGTGCGCGGATTGGAACACCCCGGTAGTATTTGACGAATTGATTGACGAACCGCCGCTAACACCGGTAGTTGATAATGGAAGTCTTGCCGCTTTTTAATTTCTCTCAGTTCCTCATTTTCTTGAGCGGTAAACCATTCAAAAACGCGGCGAAATTTGGGAATGATTTCTAACGCACCTTCAGATTAAGTCGCTAAAGCGACTACTACAAACAAGCAAGATTAAGTCGCTAAAGCGACTACTACAAACAAGCAATCGTGATGCGTATCACTAAAACATTATTCTTTAATTCCAATAACTTTTGAACACTTTTTGAATGGGTAAGCGAATATCTATCACCTCATCAACCAGTTCGGTATCATTCACATCAAAGGTTTTGTAAGAACGTGGTTGAGAGAAAACTCTGATCTCCTCCAAAGGAGGCATTACCAACCAACACGATTTTATCCCAAGCGCAAAATAGGCCTTGATTTTCCTGACAAGATAACCAACTGATTGCCTTGGTGATAACACTTCAATTGCTAATTCAGGCATTTGAGACACACTTATAAGATCATCTTCAAACTCTTCATCCGGCATCGGGGGGGAACCCACGTAAGCGCACACATCCGGTTTCAAGTCGTCTTTAGCTTTGAGCCTATACTTACTCAGATCATGTTGGCTAATGTCCAAACTCAATTCCGTGAACACTGAAAGATTATCATTATTGAGAAGCAATCCAGCGAGCCTAGCTTGTGTGCCACTGTGGATTACTGAACCCATTTTATCCTCCTCATCTTCAAGCACTTCATCATCAAAGTCGATTACTTCGCTCATGTTATGACTCCTTATCTCTCACCACACAAAAACTCATTCATTGATAAATTAACCTCCCATAGTTGAGTTGAAAAAAATGTCACCGTTAAATCACGTTGCTTGAACGTATCGGCGGTATGACGTGCTAAAAAAACCGCGGTGGCAAACCCCGCCCATTTTTGGCAGGTTTCTCGTTTAAGGTTTTGATATGAGTCCTCCTTGATTGGTTGATGAATTAGATAGTGATCCTAAATGATTTGTAAAGTAGCAGAAACAAAGTCCCTTACCACCTATCAGTTTGTCAAAAATGGCACATCAATAGTACAACGAATTACGGGGATAAACGAATATTGATTTCTTTGAGATGAGAATCCATGCGTATCAATTAGGGAAACGACTTAATAAAATCAAGCCACCTGTTCTCAGTCTACGCCCCAATATTAATTCGTTTAGGACCAAAATTCGTTGTACTTAACTTGACAATATCACATTCAAGCTATGGCGTAGAGTTGCTCATTTCGCTACCATACGTGATATGGGAAATGTGACAGGGTCAAATTACCTAAAAATCTTCTGAATGGGCAAACGAATGTCCATAACCTCATCAATGACTTCTGTCATATCCATCACAAAAGTTTTATAGTGACTAGGTTGCGAATAAACAGCAACCGTCTTGATGGGTGGCACTACCAACCAACACGATTTAATGCCCAGCGCGAAATAAGCTTTAAACTTGGCTAAAATGTCACTAATCGCTTGCTTTGGTTTCTTGACGGCATTTCTCGAACCTCATCAGATTCGTCAGTTTCAATCTCTTCTATC
>NBMI01000207.1 GCA_002085445.1 Candidatus Parabeggiatoa sp. nov. 2 | reverse complement strand
AATCGAAACGCCTAAGAAGTTGTACTTACATATGACTAATACAACTGATTAGCGGATTTAACGAATTGTGGGCCATTCCAACTCATTCATTAATAAGTACTAAGGATGATCTCGCGTAGCGAATTACTACGTTTAGCGGATTTAACAATCGAAACGCCTAAGAAGTTGTACTTACATATGACTAATACAACTGATTAGCGGATTTAACGAATTGTGGGCCATTCCAACTCATTCATTAATAAGTACTAAGAATGATCTCGCGTAGCGAATGACTACGTTTAGCGGATTTAACGAAGCGCCCGACTTAATTGGACAACACGTCGGCCCTCTTGGTGTCTTTTGGCAAGGCTAATCAAAACGAACGCCTGAGTTGTACTTACCTACGTGAGTTCGACTTTAAATATCAATGGCTTATAAATTTATTACTTATATCAATTATTTACTTATAATGACTTAATTATCAATCAGTTAAAAAAAACATAAGCTGTACTTACTTCTTCCAGTTGATGGCCCACAAATAAGGATTATTCACGTATTAATGCTAAGGGTATCTCATATAAAAATGTGTTTTTAATCAATTAATTATAATCAACTAATTGATTAACATAATATTTATATAACTTATTGAAAAATAAAGTCGAACTCACGTTACCTATGACTACTACCACGCACCGTAAATTCATCCGATTATTCATATCAGCACCAATCAAGAGGCATGCTACAATCATTATCCGATATATTAGCGGCGCGTGGCACTCGTTTGGCAAACTTGGCAGGTTTGGCGCGAAACTTTTCTGGGCAACTATATTCCCCCATTCGCCCAATCGTGTTCGGAACATTTTTTGCATAAGTTATCTAACATATTGTTTTTTAATATATTCCTGTTAAAACAACAACCACAAATAATTTATAGGATAAATAGACTGCACAAGTTAATGAAAAATAGTTTTTCGCAATAGCGCAAAATCAGGCAGTAATCGCTCCTAAGTTATTGATTTTTCCTTCAGCAAAGTGGCTTTTCTGCCGAATTTTGCGGCATTGCCTTTTTTCATAATAAGTCTACAATTTATGATGCCTTATAAAAAACATAAAACTCGATGATCAAGTTTGGAACGAACGCCAGTAGCGGGGGCTCATGACTCAAAGCTCAAGTGTGTATCAGGGCACTGCCCACGCGCCGGGGGGACGTTAGTCTGCTTTAGCAGACTTAAGCTTTAAGCCTGGGGATTTATCCCCAGGCGATATCTTGCACTAACCCTCAAAAACGTGATCATCAAGTAAAAGATGTTTAAAAAAAAGGATAACGCAAAAACTCTTCTGCTCACTATTGCCATTCGCCATTTTCAAGGAAAAAATGATGCCCAAAAAAAAGTTCTTACTATTCCGCCTATTAATAGTTTTAGTCTCGGCTTTATCAATAGGCTGGTTAAGTTATCAGGATTCAGATAATGACACTGTACCGGATTATTGTGACGATTGCCCACACAATACCCACTTGGAAATCGCAAAGGGGGTGAGTTCGTCAGGTTGTCCAAGCGATGCTGATAAGGACAGTGTACCGGATTATCGTGACGATTGCCCAGACAATACTATCTTTAAAATCGCAGGTGATGAAACGATTTATTTTTCTAAGGTAGTGGTATCGCATAAAGTGGCTGCTGTCCATCTTGATTCAGAAGAGATTGCCCCACCCAAATTGCACATCGATTCAGATAATGATGGCATTCCTAACCAAGAAGATAGGTGTCCTCATAATATTCCTAAAGAACTCGCCAATGGCATCTACGAAGACGGCCCTAAAAAAGGCTGCCCGATAGATAACGATAAAGATGGTGTACCTGATTATCGTGACATTTGCCCAGACAATACCCACTTGGAAATCGCAAAGGGTGTGAGTTCGTCAGGTTGTCCAATCGATGCATATGATGACAGTGTACCGGATTATCGTGACGATTGCCCAGACAATACCTACTTGGAAATCGCAACAGGTGTGAGTTCGTCAGGTTGTCCAAGCGATGCTGATAAGGACAGTGTACCGGATTATCGTGACGATTGCCCAGACAATACCCGCTTGGAAATCGCAATGGGTGTGAGCTCGTCAGGTTGTCCACTTGATGATTTAGATAATGATGGCATCCCCAATCAAGAAGATAAGTGCCAAAATTTACATACCCAAAATAAAGTTCATCAAACCGGGCCTAAAAAAGGTTGCCCGCTAGATAGCGACGGCGATAAGGTAGCCGATTATCTTGATCACTGTCCACATAACACGCCTTTAGAAGTTTCCAAAGGTGTTATCGATTCACAGGGTTGTCCACTTGATACCGATCAGAATGGGATACTTGATTGTACCGAGCTCAAGAAAGGTGAACACGCGATTTTTTGTCCGGCGAGACATTATATGCCTGCTCTTGTCCATATTGATTTAGACATAGAAATTGAACCGGCTCTCAAACAAAGGCGCATCGATTCAGATCATGACAGCATTCCTAACCAAGAAGATAAGTGTCCTCATAATATTCCTAAAGAACTCGCCAATGGTGTCTACGAAGACGGCCCTAAAAAAGGTTGCCCAATAGATAACGATGAAGATGGGGTACCAGATTACCGAGATAAGTGCCGATACAATATTCGATTAGAAATTGCTAAAGGCGTTAGCTCAGACGGTTGCCCAGTTGATATGAAGTGTCTCTCGGCAGACGGTGCTAAGAAAGACTGTCCAAAAGACAGCGACTTTGATAACGTGCCAGATTATCGTGATGCTTGTCCACACAATACTTCGTTAGAAATCACTCAAGGCGTTGGGCCGATAGGTTGTCCGCTTGATATCAATCAAGATGGGGTAGTGAACTCTAAAGATGATCTATGCCATCGGTGGGAAGGAATTTGTCTGTTTTGGGATCGTTTTTCGGATCGCTTTAAGACGGAACACGATATTGAAATAGCTCGTGCCCAAAGACTAAACTCGCTGGTTGATTTAATCCAATTTATCAAGATGGATCTTGACGACATGACACTTCAACTCAAAGCCCTAGAGGAAAGTGATAAACATGATGAAAATAATCCATCCGTGGATGAACTGATATCCCTGAAAGAACTAATTGGGGTTATGGAAAGAGACTTACAAGACACCCAACTTGCAATTGTTCAAACTAACAAAAAATATGATGCCTATCTGCAAATGTATCGGAATATCCATAACGGCAACGTACCTTCTATAAAAGAAGAGGAATAAAGAGTGCAGACTGGAGTCATGGCGAATTCAGTCTCACTTAGACTAAAAGAAATCCGATTTTTTGGAAAAATCGGATTTCTAACAAGGCCACTGTTGTCCGCTAGGGATAATGACAAGGTACCAGACTAAGGAAAAAATGATGCCCAAAAAAAAGTTGTTACTATTCAGCCTATTAATAGTTTTAGTCTCCGCTTTATCAATAGGCTTATTAGTAGGCGCTGCGTGCGTTAGTAGTAGGCGCTTTAGCGCCTTGCGTTAGTAGTAGGCGCTTTAGCGCCTTGCGTTAGTAGTAGGCGCTTTAGCGCCTAAGTACTTAATTTCGTTAAGGCGGTTACAAGCCTACTACAAACACTACAAACACTACAAACACTACAAACACTACTAAGGGAGTTGTGGCTAAAATACCCACACAAAATGAAACAGTTAAAAAAAACTTTGTTTGTCTATGGGTATATTATTTTCACGCTCATCCCTTAGTACAAACACTTAGGCGCTGACGCGCTTACTACACTTAGGCGCTAAAGCGCCTACTACAAACGCAAAAAAGCGCCTCTTACAAACTTAGGCGCTAAAGCGCCTACTACAAACAGTGCTAAAGCGCTTACTACAAACACTTAGGCGCTAAAGCGCCTACTACAAACAGTGCTAAAGCGCCTACTACAAACTGAGTGTCTGAAGCCCCAGACGATATTTATGTCAAAACGCATTTTGATGGCAGCTTGATCAACGAAAATCGTTGCGAGATTCCGAATACGATATCGCAGTGTTAAAAATTGATTATCAGCCCAATCATTATCTACCTTTGGGCATCGTTTCAGATGAACATATCACCGATGAAATCGTCGCGGTGGGTTATCCAGCCGGGCATAAGCCGGAGAATACCCAAATCAAAACCTTCGTTGGTAATATCTCCGGTTTCCGTACCGATAATAAAATCGAAAACGATGCTGTGAAAGGACAAGGACAAAGTGGTGGACTAATTTATCATTACAAAACGCATCGTATCATCGGATTAGCGACAGCGGGTTATAAGCCTGAAGTGATGCTGAATACAGGCTTGGCAACTCGGTTTGAGCCTTTATTAAAAAAATGGCGTGAATTTAAACAAATTAACCAAGTTGTCGCCCAAGCTTGGATAAAACGCTTACGAGAGAAAACGCCACCCCCTGACAAACCATTACCACTCGAACCCTGTGGAGGTGCTATGCCATTAGATTCCAAATTTTATGTTGAACGGCAAATCGATGCCGATTTTCAAACCGCAATTAAACGCCGCGATGGCATTGTGTTGCTGAAAGGCCCACGGCAAGTGGGCAAAACCTCGTTATTAGCCCGGGGTTTACAACAAGCGCGTTGCGCCGGGGTGCGCGTTTTATTAACGGATTTCCAAAAATTGGTTGAACCTCAATTGCAGAGTTCAGATACTTTTTTTCTGGCAATTGCACAAATGTTAGCTAGGCAACTACGCCTGAAAATATCCCCCCAACAAAGTTGGAGCAGCGATTACACTGCCAGTGGTAATTTTGAAAATTATTTCCTGGATGAAATCTTAGCGAATATTGAGGAACCGGTGTTATGGGCTATTGATGAAGCGGATTATTTATTTCACTATCCATTTAGCCGCGAAATTTTTTCCATGCTACGGACTTGGTATAATGATCGTGCTCTGAACCCTGATGGGCCTTGTTCACGGCTGACGTTAGCCATCGCTTATGCCACCGAAAGTTACTTGTTTATCAAAGAGCAAAATCAATCACCGTTTAACGTCGGGACTAAATTAGTCTTAGAAGATTTTAGCCCCAAACAAGTTGCCGATTTAAATCAACGTTATGGGATGCCACTCAAAAACAATAAAGAAATCAAGCAGTTTCATCAATTAGTGGGTGGGCAACCGTATCTGGTACATTGTGGTTTAAATGAGATTGTTAGCCACAAGCTCAGGTTAGACGAATTTATCCGCAAAGCGGATCACGAAGAAGGGACTTATGGCGATCATTTACGCCGCATTGTCACGTTGCTGAACCGTGATGAGCCATTATTTCAAGCCATGCAACAGGTACTGCGCGGCGAGCCTTGCCCCGATTCTGACTCGTTTTATCGCCTTCGGAGTGCCGGGATTTTGCGGGGGAATTCAAAGAATAATGTGAGTTTGCGTTGTGAGATTTATCGGCGGTATTTGAAAAAGCATTTGTTATAACTCGCAATTATCTTACCACCTATCAATTTGTCAAAAGTGGCATAACATTTTATTTAGTACAACAAATGACGGGAATAAACGAATATTGACTAACACAAGAGTTGGATCAAAAGAATCAATTGCAAATTTTGTTGGAAATTTTGACCGTTTGAAATAATAAAATAATCTGATATCGCTGGCGATTTAATTAATTCGTTTATCCGCGTAATTAGTTGTACTAAATTCGTTTATCGGCCCGTAATGAGTTGTACTCAATTCGTTTATCCGCGTAATACTCAATTCGTTTATCGGCCCGTAATGAGTTGTACTCAATTCGTTTATCGGCCCGTAATGAGTTGTACTCAATTCGTTTATCCGCGTAATGAGTTGTACTCAACGTTGTACTCAATTCGTTTATCGGCCCGTAATGAGTTGTACTCAATTCGTTTATCCGCGTAATGAGTTGTACTCAATTCGTTTATCCGCGTAATGAGTTGTACTCGATTCGTTTATCCGCGTAATTCGTTGTACTATTTTATCAATACGCAAAAATACAATGGAATTGTTATGGATGCGTATAAAATCTCTTACCAAAGCTCCTTCGGAAATCGCGATGATCTGTACATTAAATTGAAATTAACGTCCGAGTATCAAATCGTCATTTCGGCGAGTTCTGCTCATCTTTCTAAAGAGCGAAACTTATCGCTTCAAAAAATGGGATTAGTTATGACTCCAGAGAAAATCCTATGCCCTGTGTGCGAAAGGAGTGAAATAATTTTTAAAAAGGGCCCCTCGTCTTACTGCTATAAAGGGCATGATTTTACGTTAGAAGAATATATTCGCAATGTCCTTACCCACCGAGAATACGACAGCGTGGAAACAATGAACATCATCACTCAAGAAATGCAACATCACTGGGTAGCTGTGCAACCTCTCTTTTCTATTTACAATGAAGAGGAATATGATATCGCCATTGAACGACTCAACAACCTAATTGATGAGGTAGGTACTAACGAGCAACACCCACTTTATGGACTTTTGGATATGTTAGGCATGGTAATACACGCTTATGAAGAAAAGCATTATCCGATGCCTGAATGTAGTGGTATTGGCATGTTAAAATTTTTCATGGAGGAACATGGATTGACTGCCACTGATTTGCCAGAAATAGGTGAACCGGGGGCGGTGTTAGAAATCCTGAATGGAAATCGCGTACTGGATGCTAATCAAATCAGTGCGTTATCTGAACTGTTTCATGTATCACCAGCCCAGTTTATTTAGAATTCATTGTTATTGGAGTCCAAAGCTTTAGCTTTGGACATAACAAGTTAAATAACTGATAACGGATAAATGAAAAATGAACTGGTGAGTTTAACCATAATGATGATTTTTATTGACGCAAAAAGTGTTCCGATCACTATCGAGTTCACAATCATCCACCAACTTGATTTAAAGGTGAACGAATGCCATTTTATTCATTAGAAACCATCCATGAAGTTGCCAAAGATGAGAACAAAATTTTCTTGTCTCGTCTTGCACAAAGAGATGCTTCAAATCTGGGTTATACTAAAAAAGATATTGCAGCATGTCTTAAAGAGTTGAATAACGCCAATTTTCTCAATACGCAAAAATACAATGGAATTGTTATGGATGCCTATAAAATCTCTTACCAAGGATCCGTTGGAAATCGTGATGATCTGTACATCAAATTGAAATTAACTTCCGAGTATCAAATCGTTATTTCGGTGGGTTCTTTTCATCTTTCCAGATAGCGAAATTCATCGCGTCAATAAAAGGGGATTAGTTATGAATCCAGAAAGAACAAGATGTCCTATGTGTGAAGCGGCTGATTTAATTCCAAAAAAAGCCATCGAACACTACTGCTACAAAGGACATGATTTTTCATTAGAAGACATTGAATATGCTGAATGTCCCAAATGTCACTCAGAAGTTATCACGCCAGCGCAAAGCAAACGCAACGAAGCTCGCATCCGTGATGAACATAGAAAAATAGATGGGCTTTTCACCCGTGTTGAAATCAGCCAACTAAGAGAACGATTAAAGATTACTCAAAACCAAGCCGCGCAACTATTCGGTGAACGTGTCAATACGTTTTCAAAATATGAAAGCGGAGAAGCCACCCAAAGCCAAGCCATGGATAAACTGATGAAACTCGCCTTAAATGTGCCGCAGTGTTTTGAAGCACTTCGTCAAATGGCGAATGTTCAAGTAAGTGCTTAGTTTGGGAAATTTAAAAAATGAGTTAAACAACCCCGAAAGGGTTGCAATCGATACGCCCATGTTGTTGGAGTCCAAAGCTTTAGCTTTGGACGTGTTGTTGGAGTCCAAAGCTTTAGCTTTGGACGTGCATATTAAAACTTCTGATTCAATACATAACAACGTGATTTCGACTTTAAATATCAATGGGTTATAAAATTATTAGTTATATCAATTATTTAGTTATAATGACATCATTAAATCAGTTAAAAAAAAACACCTAAGCTGTACTTACTTCTTCCAGTTGATGGCCCACAAATAAGGGTTATTCACGTATTAATGCTAAGGGTATCTCATAAGTTGTACTGATTCATTCCAGTTGATGGCCCACAAATCAGGATTATTCACGTATTAATGCTAAGGGTATCTCATATAAGAAAAATGTGTTTTTAATCAATTAATTGCAATCAACTCATTGATTCACATAATATTTATATAACTTATTGAAAAGCCGAACTCACGTTAATAAATTGAGCAAACAATTTTGTAACAATTGGCGAATTTTTTTATAAAAAAAACACAATTAGGTATTGAAGCATAAGTTTTAATATCCGATAATTTATGATTCAGCACATAAAATACTAAAACATCATTCAATCTTAGGATTAGGAAATTATTAACATGGCAGATTTCTATGCTACCGGCGGCACGCTACCACCCAACGCACCCTCCTATGTGCCACGCCAAGCCGATACCGAGTTATACCAGGCCTTAAAACAGGGCCAATTTTGCTATATCCTCAACAGTCGTCAAATGGGCAAAAGTTCCCTTGCCGCGCAAGTTGCCGCGCAGTTACGTCAAGATGGCATGAAGGTAGTCCAATTTGAATTACAGTTAACGTATGATGCCACGCCTGAGCAATGGTATAACACTTTACTGACTAAAATGGGTCGGATGCTGGGTATCAGAAAACAACTGGATACCTTTTGGCGCAATAATCCAACCACGCCGGTGCAACGTTGGATGCAAGCCATTCACGAAGTGATTTTAACGCATTTTAAACAACCCGTTATTTTATGTATTGACGAAATTGATATCGTCCGCAGTTTACCGTTTGCCACCGATGATTTTTTTGCGGCGATTCGGAGTTGCTATAACGAGCGGGCCCAAAATCCCGATTTACAACGGTTAACTTTTTGTTTAGTTGGCACGGCAAGGCCAACAGATTTAATGACAGACGCGCAGGCAACGCCGTTTGATATTGGGCAAGCGATTGAATTAACTGGGTTTACGTTTGCAGAGGCGATGCCGTTAGCGCAGGGTTTGCAGGATAAAGCCGATAATCCCGAAGCCGTGTTACGGGCGATTTTAGAGTGGACAGGCGGACAGCCGTTTTTAACCCAAAAAGTCTGTGATTTCTTTTGGCGGCATACCGACGCGCCCTTAGCCAGCGGCCAAGAAACGGCTTATGTGGAACAATTGATCCAAACCCACATTATTGAGCATTGGCAAGATAAAGACGATCCACCGCATTTACTCACCATCCGCGACAGATTGATTAAACGGGATAATCGCAAAGACACTTGGCAATTGTTGAAATTATGTAGCTCTATTTTGTCGCTGTCGCAACCAGAAGACATGCTCGAAGCGCAGGTAATGGAATTGCGGTTGACGGGTTTAATGGTTAAACAACCCGGTGGGCAATTACAGGTTTTTAATAAAATTTATGAGCAGGTTTTTAATCAGCACTGGTTGGCGCAAGCGCAGCGTCACACTTTAGCTGAAAATCCTTATTTGGGCTTATCCGCTTTTCAAGCCGAAGATGCAGAACGCTTTTTTGGGCGTGAACAGTTGACGGCAATACTCTTGGAAAAATGCCGTGATTTAGACACTGCCCAACTACCGCGCCTGTTACCGATTTTGGGGCCATCCGGTTCGGGTAAATCCTCAGTGGCACGCGCCGGGTTGATGCCGGCTTTGCAACGTTCGCTAAAAAATGTCCAAGTTCATATCTTCACGCCGACAGAGACACCGCTGAAAGAGTTGGCGAGAATCGTGGCCTCTATTCAAGCCATTGAGGCTATTGATAAAATAGATGACATTGAACAGTTATTGAGAACGCAAAATGAGACGTTATTAAATCAGGTGGCTACCGTCACCACGCCGTTAGTCTTATTGATTGACCAATTTGAGGAAGTCTATACGTTGTGCGAAAACACGGAAGAGAGCACGGCGTTTATTAATAATCTAATAACCGCAGTACAGTCGCCAACGGGTTTGTTGGTGATTTTGACCCTACGCAGTGATTTTTTAGGGGCCACTCAACGGCATGGCTTGTTGAATCAAATCATTGCGCGTCAAGCCGTGATTGTGCCGATGATGAATGAAACCGAGTTGCGTGCTGCCATTAGTAAGCCGGCTGAACAAGCCAAACATCCGTTGGAGTTGGCAACGGTGGACTTATTGGTTGAGCAAGCGGCCGGGCGCGAGGGGGCCCTACCGCTGTTGCAATTTGCGTTAAGTGCTTTATGGGAAGGTTTGCGTCAAGGGAGCGCGCCAGCGGAGACGTTGCGCCAAATGGGGGGTGTCGGTGGTGCGTTAGCCGGCAAAGCCGAAGCCATTTATCAAAGTTTGTCTGAGGCGGAACAGCCCATTGCCCGTAGGGCGTTTTTGAAATTAATTCAATTAGGAGAAGGCACGAAAGATACGCGCCGCCGAGTGAAGATGACAGAGATGGTGGCGCACGGCGAGGATGAACAAACCGTCCACGCGATGTTAAGTCGATTTGCCCACCCGAATGCGCGTTTGGTGACGCTGTCTCAAGATAAACAGCATCACAAGACTGCTGAAGTCACGCATGAAGCATTGTTAGACAATTGGCAAACATTAAAAGACTGGTTAGCCGACAGTCGTGACGATTTACGTTTTGAACACCGCTTAAATGACGCGATTAACAATTGGCAACGTCAACAGCAGGCAGAAGGTTTATTATGGCGTTCTCCTGATTTAGATTTGTTGCAAAAATTTTATCAGCAACATCGTCAAGATATGACACACGCCCAAATCAACTTTTTTGAGGCCAGTGTGACAGCCAAGCGTCAAGCGGAAGAACGGGAAAGACAATTTATTGAAGAGCAGCAACGTTTACGTGAGGAAGCAGAACGTCAAGCAAAACGCGCAAAACAAGAAAGAAATCAAGCTCTGCGTACTCAATCCTTATTTCTAGCATATCTTGCACAACAAGAAAATGAAACAGATAATTTTGCTAGTGGAATATTGCTCGCTTTAGAAGCGTTACCTAAAGATATATCTATACAAAATCGCCCTTACGTGATTCAAGCAGAAAAGCAACTTCATAAAGCGGTTTATAAGATACGAGAATATTCTATATTGCAAGGGCATGAAGATAATATCTTTTATTCTGTCTTCAGTCCTAACGGAAATTGTTTAGTTACTGTATCACATGATAATACTGCTCGTTTGTGGAATGTGAACGATGATCGACTTATTCATGTTTTAACTCATAACAGTGAAATAAATCATGTTGCATTTAATATTCACGGTAATTACATAATCACTTCTTCGTCTGATTGTACCGCTTGTTTATGGAATACAAATAATGGTGAACTTATAAACGTTTTAGAACATGGAGATAAAGTAAACTCTGCTATCTTCGATATTGATAACACTCGCATATTGACAGCATCAAATGATAAAACAGCTCGTCTTTATGATATAGAAAATAATAGTGTTATTAAATATTTATATCATGATGAAGGTAAAGTTAATCATGCAATCTTTACCAAAATGTACAATTATCTGATTACTACTACTTCAGAATCGGCTCGCTTATGGAATGTAGATAACGGCCAAATTGTTAATATTTTCTGGTATAATTCAAAAGTTATTTACACCGCTTTTTGCCCCCATAGGCATTATATAGCTACATCATCAGAATCAGATAATATTATTACCTTATGGAATATTAGCAGTGGACAAAAAGTCAAAATTCTAAAGGGACATAATGGTCTTATTAACCATATTACTTTTAGCCCTAATGGTGCTTTTGTAGTTACTGCATCAGATGATAATACAGCTCGTTTATGGAGCGTGGATGAAGGCCAATGTCTCAAAGTTTTCAAGGGACATGAAGGCCCTGTTTATCATGCGGCGTTTAATAACAAAGGAACTTTTATAGTTACATCTTCTGATGATAATACCACACGTTTATGGAACGCGAAAAAAGACCAAATGTTTATTTTACAAGGGCATCAATCTCCTGTTAATCATGCTGCATTTAACCAAAGTAGTAATATTGTTGTCACGAGTTCCAATGATAATACTGCTCGTTTATGGAATATGAAAAGAAACCGGCTAGATAACATTCGTAAAAAACAGATGTTAATTGACTATGCTAATAAAGTTGTCCCGCGTTGCCTTACCCCTAAACAACGCAAACAATTTTTTTTACCTCCTGATCTAAGTTACAACTTAATTGAAGAGGGGGAACAACTTGCCAAACAAGGAGATATTAAAGCGGCTACTGCTAAGTTTAAAGAAGCCAAAGCCATGGCACCTTGCCATAAATTTTTCCCAGAAGACAAGGCACGAGAAATTGCTGCTATGTCTCTCATTAAAAAAGGTAAAGAGTTAGCTAAGAAAGGACTGATTGAGGCGGCTGTCGAACAGTTTAAACAAGCGCAAAAGGTGGATGGGCGGTTTAAGTTTGGGGATATTGAGGATTATGCGCGGCAGATAAGGCGCGGCGCCATTAAACTGCTTGATGAGTACAACGAATTACGGGGATAAACGAATTTAATACTCTTATGCTTGGCAAGTTTAGGCATCTTTATTCAAAACTACAAATCATCGACATGAAGTAATTTGCTCTCGTTTTCATATTAATTTCATTCGTTTATCCACGCTTGTGTCGTTGTACTTTGTTTATTTCATTCGTTTATCCACGTAATTCGTTGTACTTATAGATATTGAGAATTATGCGCGGCGGCTTAGTCAATAGTCTGAATTAGAATTTTCAGAATGAAAGAATTTTCAGAATGGCTTCGGTGGTTTTATTGGATTTTATTCTGTTAATTCTAAAATTCTGTAAATTCTGATTCAGACGATTAAAATTCAGGCATTGATTGACTATGCTAATCAAATTGTCCCACGTTGTTTAACGCCTAAACAACGTCAACAGTTCTTTTTACCTCCTGATCCAAGTCACGACTTAATAGAGGAAGGCATTGCACTCGCCAAAGCGATCCAGATTGAAGCCGCCATTGCTAAATTCCAAGCCGCAAAGAAATTAGCCCCTTGTCATAAATTCGATCCAGAAAAAAAGGTGAAACAAATCTTGCTTCCTGAAAACCGGCCTAAACTCGCCAAGCTTAAATTCGTTTATCCCCGTAATTCGTTGTACTTATCTTGAGATTATGCGCGGCAGCTATATGGCACGAAAGAAACATGCTAACAAAGACATCGAAAATGCTTTAGCTTATGCCGAAGGACAAGGCTGGAGAGTTGAAGTTGGGGGAAGCCATGCTTGGGGTAAAATTTATTGCCCATTTAATGACAAAGCGTGTCGTTGCGGCGAGTTCTGTATTTCGAGTATATGGAGTACACCTAAAAACGCTACAAATCATGCTAAACAAATTCGGAGAGTTGTTAACAATTGTACGGCTCTAAAAAGATTCTGAGGAGTCAGTGATGAAAGCGTTTGATTTTACACTGAAATTTGCGTTCTCTAATATCAATACAGAACCTGAAGACTATGTAGAATTATTAGGCAAGGCTGGCTGTGATGACGCTCTAATTGGAATAGGGCAAAAAGGGAGAATAGCTTTTCAGTTTTGTCGGCAAGCTAAGAATGCTTATGAAGCAATACTTACGGCAATAAAAGACATAAAAAGCGTCATACCAGATGCCAGACTTGTTGAAGCAACGCCTGATTGGGTGGGTGTTTCTGATATAGCTGAACTACTCGGGTTTTCGAGTCAGAATATGACAAAGCTAATATTAACACACAGCCGGACTTTCCCCGAGCCCATTCATGACGGACAATTTGCGGTTTGGCATTTGGCGAAAGTGTTGCAATGGTTTGAACAAGGGCAACACCAACCGATTGAACCCGCTCTGATGGAAATAGCCAATGCTAATATGCAGCTTAATATTGCTAAGGAGTTTGCCAGTTTAGAGCCTCAATTCCATGCCAAGATTTCTGCTCTTATGGTTTAAACATAACAATATCACATTAAATCTAATAGAGTAGAACGAATATCGGAGATATACTCAAGAAGGGAACAAACTTTTTGAGAAACAAACTTAAGTAACTACCTTCAAGCCCCTTTGGTGCGAAATTAATATAGCCAGGGGCAACGCCCCTGGCAAGCCCCTTTGGTGCGAAATTAATATTGTGAAAATGAATCACCAGCTCCGTTGAAAAAACGTGATTTATATGCAACCCCGAGATAAAATGATTCGATATCAATGAGTTGTAGCTCTGAAAACCGGCCTAAACTCGCCAAGCTTAAATTCGTTTATCCCCGTAATTCGTTGTACTTATCTTGAGGATTATGCGCGGCGGCTTAGTCAATAGTCTGAATCAGAATTTTCAGAATTTTCATAATTTTCAGAATAAAAAACCCTTTGAATTATATTATTCCCCATTCTGTTAATTCTAAAATGATCGAGCGAAGCTCGGAACGAAGTTTCAGCACATGATCTCGCTTTGCTCGTTACTGCGTTTCTGATTCAGACAATTAAAAATTCGTTATCAATGCTTATGGACTTCATAACTAAACAAGAAATTATTCAAGCCCTGAAACATCTTGGGCAATTGGCAGAATCATGCGGTGAACAAATTGAGTTAGTCACCGTAGGCGGTGCTTTAATGTTGTTAGCTTGTTCTCATGCAACAAATCACACGAAAAAACCAACTGAAGGAAGAGATATGGTTTGCCGTGCAACCTAGTACAGTAAGGCGGAAGTTTCCATACCATCCCAACGCCAACGGCTAAAGCCGTTGTCTAAAAGCTAAAATAGGCTAAAGCCTACTAACTCTCTTATAAGCCAACAGCATCAGCCGTTGTCTAAAAAAGCTAAAGTAGGCTAAAGCCTACTAACTCTCTTATAAGCCAACAGCATCAGCCGTTGTCTAAAAGCTAAAGTAGGCTAAAGCCTACTAACTCTCTTATAAGTACCCGTGCAAGAGTTTGAAAGGTTTATGTTTGGCAGGAGTCCAAACTTTAGTTTGGCAAGACTTTACACTTTTCACTGATTACTGATCACTAATTGCTGAGGAGTTCAATCAATTTGGAACAATGGCCCTCAATTCGGCCCTAATTCATCGGTTCATTCGTTTATCCGCGCTTGTGTTGTTGTACTAGATATTTTTATAAAAATAATTTCAAAACAGCAAGCAAGCCAACAGCTAAAGCAGTTGTCTAAGAGCTCAAGTACCTTAAAGGGCACTGACAGCAAGAGGATTGAGCAGAAGCCAACAGCTTGCCACAGTCTATAGATATTTATTTAGGCCGCCGACGCGAAATTATTGGATTACTGCCAACCGAAGTTTGGAATCCTGCCAAACTAAAGTTTGGACTCCGGCTGACTGCTTAAACGCCATACAGCACAAACGCGGCCCAATACGCCGGCAAGCTTGTGCGTCCACCTTTTTTTATGAATTCGCGTTTAGTGGCCGTCAGTGCTTCTAGTTGTCCCATGCCGTCTTTGAGTTTCTCAAAAAAGCGGGTGACAAATTTTGTCGTCACTTTGTCGGAGATCGACCAGAGTGTGAGTAGGGTATTTTTATTGCCAGCTACATAAAACGCATAAGGCAATCCCATCACGCCTTCGCCGCCGACGACTTCACCTCGGCCCGTTTCACAGGCGGATAAGACCATTAAGTCACTTTTTAAATCATAACTCGGCCACTCGCCAGCGGTGACATAGCCATCAATGCCGGGCGGATTGTTGATTTGTCCTAACACAATTGAAGAAAGGGCCGATACTTGTGGACTCAGGTAGCCATGTGCAGAGAACACCAAGTAACGGTAGTTGGCTAATTCGCCTTGTTGATTGAGAGTTTGTAGTTGCGCTTCGGTGGCCTTTTCTTGTTTATAGATAGCGGGTTGAGTCTCTTTGAAGAGTGCTTCTAATTGTTCCAGTTCGGCCAATGCACCAGGTAAGTTTCTCCATCTCAAGCCGAGTTGCCTAAACGCACGGCCATAACGTTGTGGATCATAACTACCGCGCACGAGGCGGCGGGCAATGTTGAAGTCAACCGTGCTGGGATTCACGGTTTCGGCCGCCGTTGGCGTTTGATGTTTTGGCAAAGGAGAAGTCTCCCCCTTTTCCAACGGAAAATTTCCCTCCTTTTCCAAAGGAGAAGTCCTTCCCTTTAGTAAAGGGGAGTTAGGGAAGATTTTCTGTTCATAAAGCGGCGCTCCCATCGCCAATAAAGTGCCCCGTTCCTTGAGAGTCTTGTAAGCCTTATCGCGTTCTTGCAACAGTTTCAGCACCGATAAGGATTGTACATAACTGATTTGATGTTGGGCAATCACAGGCTGTTTTTCGCCTTCAAGACGCAATGTTTCAAACGGTATCAACGCCAAAGGGCCATCCGGTGAGATAATCCAGTGCGATTTATCTTTGATGAGAGCAGACAGTGGCCCCAATAACTGTTTGCCAAGTTCACGGCTGAGGGTTTCTCTATCCTTCTTAATTTTATTCCCCCGTACAATCGGCCGCCCCCTCCCCAATAGAGACAGTTGGCGTTGATAGTCTTCCACATTTTCTTTGAGGTTGGGGATTTTTCCTAAGTCATGCGCGGTGAGTTTACCGTTAGACTGCAACGTAAAGGCTAACACCCAGTTGTTATCGACTTGATAGCTGATTAGCACTGCATCCGCCGGCAAGTATTTCGCACCTTCTTGGGCACTGATAATCTGTACCTCGCTGAGTTGGGCATACTTGGGATATTTTGCCATTAACTCACGATGGAATTGGTTGAACTGGTTAAGCAATTGGGTTTTTTCCGTCTCCAACACCATATGTTCTTCAAGGCGATTGTCTTTCAAAGCTTTGCCAATCCGATCGTTTAAAAACGCCAGACGCGCTTCGTCGTCTTGCAATTGTTGTTGCTCTTTGGCGGTGAGGCCACTTTGTTGGGCCGCGAGTTTGGCCGCTAAGGATTCGAGCAAGGTACGGGCTTTGCTCATTTCGGCCAGGCGAAAAGCCTCGACGGGGCGAGAGTGACGAATAGACACAAGGGAAAGTGTAAAATAACCCTTTACCCACTTGGTAAACAAGGCTTGGCGATTTTCAGCGGATAAGTCGCCACGTTGTCGCAAACTTTCCACACCAGCCACGAATTGTTCAAAATGTTTAAAACCTGTTGGAAAATTTTTTTGTAGTCCTAATAAATATAGGCTCGCCAAATTACCTACGTGGGCGATGGTTTGTGGATGTTGTTCGCCTAATACTTCCTTCGATAACTGATAAGCTTTTTCAGACAAAGACAATGCCTCGTCTAGGCGGCCTAACCTTGGGTAAATGCCGGTTAAATTGTTGAGGCTTGATAAGGTGGCGGGGTTTTTTTCGCCTAACACTTCCACAGATAAGCGATAAGCTTTTTCAAGCAAAGGCAAGGCCTTATCTAAGTAGTCTAACTCTTGGTAAATGGCCGCCAAATTACTTAGGCTGGTTAGGGTGTTAGGGTTTTTTTCGCCTAACACTTCCACAAATAAGCGATAGCTTTTTTCCGCCAAAGGCAAAGCCTTATCTAGTTTACCTAATTTGCGGTAAGTGTCCGCTAGATTATTCAAGTGGGTGAGAGTGCCTAGATGTTTGTCGCCTAAAACTTCTTGAGATAAGCGATAGGCCTTTTCATGCCACGACAAGGCTTCGTCTAAGCGGCCGATTGAGCCATAAATAAAGGCCAAATTACCCAAACTCGTGAGCGTGTTTGGGTGTTTTTCGCCTAACACTTCCCTGAATAAGCGATAGCTGTTTTGAAACCAAGGCAAGGCTTTGTCTAAGCGGCCTATTGACTCGTAAATAGAGGCCAGATTGTTCATTCTAGCGAGCGTGTCTAGGTGTTTTTCGCCCAAAACCTCTGTGCTGAGGCGGTAACCTTTTTCAAGCAAAGGTAAGGCTTCGTTTAAGCGGCCGAAGTCTTGGTAAATTAACGCCAAATTGTTTAGGCTCGTGAGCGTGTTTGGGTGTTTTTCGCCCAAAACTTCTTTTCTGAAACGATAGCCTTTTTCAGACAAAGGTAAGGCTTCTTTTAAGCTGCCTAACTTTTGGTAAATTAGCGCCAAATTATTAAGTATTTTGAGTGTATCGACATGTTTTTCGCCAAACACTTTCTGAGCTAAGCGATAGCCTTTTTCAGCCAAAGCTAAGGCGTCTGTTAAGCGGCCTAAGTCTTTGTAAATAGAAGCTAAATGGCTCAGGCTTTCGAGGGTTTTGGAATGTTTTTCGCCTAAAACCTCCAAACGAGAGTGATAGACTTGTTCAAACCAAGCTAAGGCCTTGTTTAAATGGCCTAACTTTTTGTGGATAAGCGCCAAAATATTAAGATTGGTAAGGGTTATGGGATGTTTGTCGTCTAACACCCTAACTGCCTTTATTAAGCGATAGCCTTTTTCTGCCAAAGGCAACGCGTCATCCAAGCGATCTAACTTTTGGTAAATGCCCGCCAAGTTATTAAGGCTTGTCAGGGTTAATGGGTGTTTTTCACCTAACACTTGCCGAGATAAGCGATAGCTTTTTTCTGCCAAACGCAACGCGTCGTTTAAACGCTCTAATTCTAGGTTAACTTCTACTAACTTATTGAGGTTGTTGATGGTTAATGGGTGTTTTTCGCCCCTCACTTCCTTCAGTATAGAATAGCTTTTTGTCAAAAAAGACAAGGCGTCGTTTAATCGGCCTAACTTTTTGTAAAAAGCGCCTAAATTAATAATGGCTATCAGGGTTTCTGGATGTTTTTCGCCGAACACTTCCTTCGCCAAAGAATAACCTTTTTCAAACCAAAGCAAGCCCTCTTCATGGCGGCCTAATTCTAGGTAAGTTCCCGCCACATTATCAATGCTTAGGAGGAAATTATTGAGGCTTATGAGCGTTTTGGGATGTTTTTCGCCTAGCACTTGCCGAAATAAGCGATAGCTTTTTTCAAGCAAAGGCAAAGCCTCCTCCAAGCGGCCTAAATTTTCTTGGTAAAACACCGCCAAGTTATTAAGGCTTATGAGGGTGTCGGGGTGTTTTTCGCCTAACAGTTCTTTCCTTAAAGAATAGCCGGCTTCAAACAAAGGCAAGGCTTTCTCATTGTTGCCTAATTCTTTGTAAACGCCGGCTAAATTATTAAGGCTTGTCAGGGTATCGGGGTGTTTTTCGCCTAAAACTTCTACACGATAGCGATAGCTTTTTTCAAACAAAGGCAAGCTATCCTCTAAGCGGCCTAATTTTTGATAATTGCTCGCCAAATTATTAAGGCTTATCAGGGTTAAGGAGTGTTTTTCGCCGAACACTTCTGTCGTTAAGGAATACGCGTTTTCAGACAACGGCAAAGCCTTGTCTAAACGGCCTAATTCTAGGTTAATAACGACTAAATTAATAAGGCCTTTGAGCGTTGAAGCGTGTTTTTCGCCTAACACGTCTTTCCTTAGAGAATAGCCTTTTTCTAACAAAGGCAAGGCTTTGTCTAAATTGCCTAGCGTTTTGTAAATTAACGCTAAATTATTGAGGCTTTTGAGCGTTGATGGGTGTTTTTCACCTAACAATTCCGTTTTTAAGCGATAGCCTTTTTCCAATAAAGGCAAGGCTTTGTCTAAATCGCCTAGCGTTTTGTAAATTACCGCTAAATTATTGAGGCTTCTGAGGGTGTCGGGGTGTTTTTCACCGAGTATTTCGGCTCTGATTTTGAAGGCTTTTTCAGCCATCGGGAGGGCTTGTTCAAATAGCCCCTGTCGATAATATTGGAAAACTTGGTTATGATAAATTTCAGCTAATTCTAGCTGATCTTCTTGAGTAACGGCTTGAACAACCGATACGATTAAACCTAAGCTTAAACCTAAGCAACAGGCAATCAAGCCTTTTTTGAGTTTCATTGGAATATTCTCCTTTTGTTATAAATTCCAGGTAGCCAGGGGCGGTGCCCCTGGCTATATTAATGTCGCCCCGTTGGGGCTTGCCTGGGGCGGGTGCCCTGAATTTGTTTCCAACCCCTCCCGGGGTTGAATATGAATAGCCCCAGGTGAAACCTCAATGCCATTAAGTTAAGCAGCCTTATACCATAAGGGTTTTGTGCGGCGAGGTACGGTGGGGCGGGCGTTGTGAGTAGAAAC
>NBMI01000206.1 GCA_002085445.1 Candidatus Parabeggiatoa sp. nov. 2 | reverse complement strand
TCCGAGGTTTCTGACTGAACCGCTTCCGCTTCAGGTACATTAGTCGGTTGCGGCGGTTTAATCGTTTCTAACTTGTTATTAGTCGGTTGCGGTGGTAGGGATTCGGATGATTCCGAGGTTTCTGATTGAACCGCTTTAGCTTCAGGGACATTTTTATTAGTCGGTTGCGGCGGTTTAATCGCATCCAACGCTTCTGAGTGAACCAAGTTGGTAATGATTGGGCGTATTGCTAGTACTGTTTCTTGGTTATCCAAATTGGCGTTGCCGGAGTAGCGGATGAGTTTGCGACGACGTAATTTCTGGAAGACTTCTTTGCGCTTGGTGGTTCCTATTGACGAGAGTGAGCGATTCAGCCGAGTTTGCATGCTGGTATAAAAAGATTCTAGTGTTACCGGCGCTTCAGCCTTTTCATTCAATGCACCTTCTTGGAAGACTTGTTGGTACAGAAGTCTAAGTATTAATATAGAAGCGACTTCGTCTTGAGTAAACTTTTCGCGTAAACTGGTATCGGTTTCCTCGTCTTCTACGGCGGCACTCCCGGGGATATCTGATCCGGGTGGAAACAGACAAAAGTATTGGAAGTCTGGTTCGTGGAATAGTTTGCAATCAATAACGGCAAAGTAATCGTCAAGTAGGTATTCTATACGTTTAGCGTCGTTATAAAGCGTGCTTTCTAAGGTACTGTCTCCGTAAGAGATAACGCCATTTGCCAATAAACGAGTGGCAATTTTGCGAAAGGTTTCTAAGGTAACTGAGGTGCTTGCCAGTTGTTTTTCAATATGAGTTAGTAGTTCATTCATTTGTTAGTTATTTGTTAGTTTAGGGAGTTGGAAGAGTTTATAGCCTCGCGCCTACAAATAAATAATAGGGGCAATCCCTTGTGGTTGCCCTACAAATCGTCATGTCGTGTAGGGGCAATCCTTTATGGTTGCCCTCACCGAAAAGCGGTACGATATGGCATTGAGGTTTTACCTGAGGCTATTCATATTCAACCCCTTCGGCTGAAAATTCTCAAATTCTGAAAATTCTGATTCAGAACCTGAAAATTCAGGCTTAAGTACTTATTTCAGTCAAGCGGAAAATGCTATAGACATTCATTCTTTACGAATAATATAATCGTCCGCTTCAATGTAGCCATTCATAAAACGTTCTTGGGTGGGTTCTATCAATAAACGCGGCTTTTCTTTTTCTAAGCTGGCGGAGCCGACTTCAATGGCGTGACTCAGTGCCAAAAAAGTTGCCGCGTCAGTTATTTTAAGCTCAGAAATACGGATTGTCCATTGTTCACCCATTTGTTTAAGGATTTCTTGCCGAATATCATCAATTGAAACGGTAAAGGCATTATCCTCGGCTTCTGCCAACGCCGCTAGGAGACGTTCTTCCGGCGAGGGGGGTGGCACTTCTTGGATTTCAGCGGCCACTTCGCGCCGCTGCCGTTTGCGGAGGCTAAGGGTGTTAGGGGCCACTAATCGGGTTGATAGGGTTCCTAGATGTTGTCCAATTTGGGCCAATTGTTGGTTTTGTTCTTCTGGTGAGCATTTAGATAATGTCTGCAAGGTTTTGGCAAGTTGCTCTTCTTTGAGTCCTGCCATCATGGCCGTTGCTTGTTTTATCAGCATCGTGGTGCGGCCTACATAGCTTTCTAAGGCCGCACGCAGTTCTGACATTTTAATGCGTTCCGCTGATTCTAAATAACGCTCTATTTGGTCAAGCAATTGATAAATAATGGGCGTCTCAGAAGTGCTTTCTTTTATTCCAAATACGAGCGATTTTAATGTGTTTTCCGTGCGTTTGAGTTTTTTCAGTCGCCAAGGTTTTTTAATTTTGTCTATAATTTCACGAATTTCGTTGTGATGACGTACTATACTGTCAGCCGAAAGTCGAATGGCTAAATCGGGGCTGAAGTGGTTGTCCATATAGTCAAGTAAGTCTTGTATCGCGAATCGTGCCTTTTGAATGGCATCTTTCATTAAGGCTTGTTTACGTTCATGGAGATCAGCAATATCATCGGAAAAATCTGACGCAACTCGTTTGGCGTAGTCAACCGCATCGATGAGATCAAAAGGATCATTTTTAGTTAAAAAGGCTTGTAGGGCATTTTTAGTGTTGCGGACATTACGTTGTCGGGTTTGTAGTCCTTTTTTCTCGAAGCCGGCGATGGTTTCAGAAAAGGCTTTGCCGGCGCGCGTGAATCGATAGGTGGATGACATATTATCGACATATTTTTCTAGCCAACCGCAGTTGAGCAGTTCTTGAAAAATGGCGTTAGCTTTTGCCCGATCATCGGTGGCTTTTTGGTAGATTTCCTCTTTTTCTTCTTCATCGGTAAACACGGGCGTTTCTCGAATGACTTGCACAAATAAATCACGCACATCTTCACGAGTGACTTGATAACCAAACTCAGCTTCGGGACTATAAAGCCGGTGATAGAGGGAACGCAAGCAACCCAAGATAACTTCACGATATTTGCTATTGAGTGGGCGGAAAAAACGTTTTTTATTATCGGTAAAAAAAAGTGTAGAATCGCTCATATACATTGGAGTCCAAGATTTATTGGAGTCCAAGATTTATCTTGGACAATTATTTAAGGCATTTTGGGGGCCATGTTATCATTTTTAAACCTTCAATTTTTCTAATGGCCCCATTTTACTAATGAAAAATGAAAAATGAAAAATGAAAATTTAAAAATGGCTAATGGATTATGTTGCAAACATTTATCTTGGATAGTTCCTTCGCATTAGTTTTTAGCCTGATTTTTATGAAAAACGCTATTCACATTGGACTCAATTTGTTTTATGATAAACACTATTGTACGACTGGACGACTAGCCGAGGAAAATCATGTTAGGCTTAATAAACAAATACTTAGTCACGACCACAGCGATCATTACGCTTATGCAAGTATCCGTTGCGTATGACTCGCTGGACTACCAAAAAAGAGGCGATAGATGGGAAGGTGTCGCCTTCCGCCCCGTTTCGGGTTTGGATATTGAGTTACTTTCCGCCTTAGTCGATCATCGTGAAAACGGGCCGCAGATTCCGTCGCAGTGCAAATTGAAATTTTATTTGCCAAGCGCGACGGCCGTCGATTTAAGGGTGCAAGAGTTGCGCCCCAAATATTATTATAAAATGGATCGGGTCATTCCTAGGCCTTCTTGGCAACAAGGCTTTAACGATTATCAATGGCCTACCCGCGAAATCATAAAACCTTTGCGGTTAAAACTCAGCCAATTGGGCGTGGTTGCTCGCTTGAAAAAACGGAGTGACACGGGTACAGAGTATGTCGCCCCGGTGGTTTTTTATGGTTCTACCCCGCCCACAACCATTAACGGCTATCTGTTCGCCTTTAAAGTGGACGATAGTGCTAGGTTAAGCTACGCCATTTACCATGGCAATAGTGTATCGCCTATCGCGGAGGGAAACTTAGGCCGACAATCCGCCGGCAAGCCGTTTGTCGTCCGTTGGGATAGTTCACGGGCAAAAGAAGGGCCTTATGAATTAGTGGTGGATGGTTATTTTTTGAATAATTATATGCTGACTTATCAGGCCATACAGTTTTATCATAAACCATTGATTGTTAAATAAAATCGCGCCAACCCCGATAGGGAGTACAACTAATTACGCGGATTAACGAATTGGTAGCGGCAACGTAGTACAACTAATTCGAATTGAGTACAACAATTGAGTACAACGAATTGAGAAATAAACGAATGGTGTTTAATTGATAAAATTCGTTGATTTCCTAATTCGTTGTACTCTGATTGAATAACTATCTGAATTAGAATTGAGTACTTTGATTGAGAAATAAACGAATTAGTAGCAACCGAGTACAACTAATTACGCGGATAAACGAATTTGTCGCAACTGAGTACAACTAATTACGCGGATAAACGAATTATAGATATTCAGATAGTTATTTAGTCCCCTTTAGGGGACTTAAGCTTTTAGACAACTGCTTTAGCTGTTGGCTAAGGATTACGCGGATAAACGAATTTGTCGCAACCGAGTACAACTAATTACGCGGATAAACGAATTAGTAGTAACGTAGTACAACTAATTACGCTTAAAATAATGGAAGTGATTACAAAGGTGGTGCAAGCTAATTTGTTGCAGGAGTCCAAACTTTAGTTTGGCAAGGAGTCCAAACTTTAGTTTGGACGGCCATCGATAAATCTTGGACTGTGATACGCGGGCCCCAGTTATTGCCCTATATTTTTAGGGTTATTTGGACGAGTTTGAGGGTCATAAAGTAATTTGGAGGTTTTCAAATTAACTTATGGCCCCTTGTCGCGCTTCATTATTGATACTTTTTGTAGGTGTTTTGTTGCTTAGCCTTTAGTTTGGCAGGAGTCCAAACTTTAGTTTGGACGGCCCAAGATAAATCTTGGACTCCTAAAATCTTGGCAAGGAGACTGATAACTGATAACTGATAACTGATAACTGATAACTGATCACTGATTCAAAATACCATGAAATTTGAGAATCTTTTTGCGCCCGCCAATACGCCAACGACGGATGAAGTCTTTGAAAAATTACTTAGCACGTCCCATTTTACGCTTGAAAGAATTATTTCAACGGGGCAAGCGACACCGCCCGGTGAATGGTATAATCAAGAACAAGATGAATGGGTTATTTTATTGAGCGGCAGTGCCGGACTGTTATTTGAAGCACAAGACACTATCCAAGTGCTACGCCCCGGCGATTATGTCCACATTCCCGCCCATTTGCGTCATCGCGTCGAATGGACGGATTCATCGCAACCGCCGGTGTGGCTGGCCTTACATTATAAAAAAACCTCACCTGATAACTGATAACAGCAATATTTATGACTAACCGTAAACAAACCTTGTTGAAATTAGCCCTTGCCGTGTGTTTATCGGCCTTTTTATTGGGTTGTGGCTCTAAAATCAACCAAGAAAATTATGATAAACTCAAAAATGGCATGACAATGGAAGAAGTCAAAGCCATTTTGGGTAAGCCTACTGAATCCAAAACGGCCGGCATTGGGCCGTTATCAGGCACCACTGCTGTTTGGAAAGACAGCAACGGCACAACCATCAACATCAAATTTTTGAATGGCAAAGTGCAGCTCAAAACCTTTACAAAGAATAAATAGCCTATGATTAATGATTAATGATTAATGATTAATGATTAATGATTAATGATTAATGATTAATGATTAATGATTAGCCCCAACGGGGCGATATTAATATAGCCTGGGGCACCGCCCCAGGAGCCCTTTGGTGCGTATTAATGATTAATGATTAATAATTAATGATTAATGATTAATGATTAGCCCCTTTGGTGCGAAATTAATATAGCCTGGGGCACCGCCCTAGGAGCCCTTTGGTGCGTATTAATGATTAATGATTAATGATTAATGATTAATGATTAATGATTAATGATTAGCCCCTTTGGTGCGAAATTAATATAGCCTGGGGCACCGCCCCAGGAGCCCCAAAACAAGCTCAATGTGACGGCATTTCTCCAATAATCCGCCTCGTCTCAACACTGACGGTACACACTCGTTGCAGTAATTCAATAACGTATTCTTTGTAATCAGCAAACCGATAAGTATTGAATTTCTCGGCGATGGTTTTATCACGGGGCTTTTTTTCTTTGTATTGATCGAGTATCCATTCTAACGCGCAGCGGTTGCCCAATTGATAGTGCCAGGCTGAAAAAGGTACGCCTTGCAATGTGGTAATCGCATCTAATAGAATATTGCCGGCGTCTTTATGCGCTTTGAGTTTGGGTTTATTAAGCATCCTTGCTTTCCCAATAGCCCCAAGGCAGACGCAACGCATCCTTGATGGTGCCATCAGGATAAATGGTGGTATTGTATGGGGTGCGATATTCTAATTCGGGGATTAAAATAAAATGTTGGCTTTCGCAATAGCCATTCAGTCAATTTTTAAAAGCCTCACGAATAGTCGTTTCTTTACGCGAACCCCCGTATTGGATGATTTTTTCGATGTCAGTGTAATAGTTTTGGATAAGTAATCTGGACATATTGACTCATCATAAGTTTTTGTACATGACTGAGAGAATTTCTGTTGAACAAGTCAGCTTTTAAGAAAATTAGCTAAAAGCTTCAACCCCGAAGAGGCTGAATCTCAAACTCCAACACTTGCGACAAATTAACAAAGAAATCCTTTATTAGATACAATCCTTGTAAAAATATAGCCCATTCATAAAAAAGCGATAAGGACTCGTTGTCATAAAACACATACAAAACCTATTGAGGCGCAATTGGGGGCAATAACTTAATTTGAAACCATTCAAACCATTTTATGGCCCCTAAACCAAGTAGTCTAAATAACCAGAAATATCGCTTGCTTGCGCAAATGACGCTTGAAGTGTAGGGGCAATCCCTTGTGGTTGCCCTACAAACCGTCATGTCGCGTAGGGGCAATCCTTTATGGTTGCCCTCACCGAAAAGCTTAACTTAATGGCATTGAAGTACTACCTACGCGACTACCAATCCGCTTATCGGCCCGTAATCCTAAGTACTACCTACGCGACTACCAATTCGTTTATCCGCGTAATTCGTTGTACTACCTGCGCGACTACCAATTCGTTTATCCCGATAAGGACTCGTTGTCATAAAACACCTACAAAAAGTATGGCTAATGAGGCGCAATTGGGGGCCATAACTAAATTTGAAACCATTCAAACCATTTTATGCCCCCTAAATCAAGTAGTCAATATTCGATTCGTTCAATTTCTTCTGACTTCTTTGGCATTTTTCCAATAATCCGCCTCGTCTCAACACTGACGCTACACACTCGTTGCAGTAATTCAATAACGTATTCTTTGTAATCAGCAAAACGATAAGTATTGAATTTCTCGGCGATGGTTTTATCACGGAGCTTTTTTTCTTTGTATTGATCGAGTATCCATTCTAACGCGCTGCGGTTGCCCAATTGATAGTGCCATGCCTCAACAGGTACGCGTTGCAATGTGGTAATCGCATCTAATAGAATATTGCCCGCGTCTTTGTCCGCTTTGAGTTTGGGTTTATTGGGCTTATTAGCCGCTAATGGTTTATCCACCCGTTTAAGCGGATATTTTTTCACCGTTTCGTAGTTTAAATGTAAGTCCATCAATTGCTTGCCCCAAGCTACCCATTGATGAAACTCGTCATAAAACGGCAGGCGCGGAAATTCGCGGTTTAAATTGAAGGCATATTTTTCCCGATAAGCCGGGTGATGCAACACAGCATAAGTATAATGAAAAATGTCCTCCTTGGTAATACTCTCATCCAGATAATGGCTACAGAATTGGTTTAAACCCCAGTCGGTTATGTTATCAACGCGGCTGCCATCGGAGTCATAATAATAAAGAGGAATACCTTGTGTCTCCCTTGAGCCAAAAGCATAATTAAACAAATTTGAGGTTATTTGGACTACAAATGCTACTTGTTTGTAAGCAGTAACACATATCACTTTATTTTTTATTTGCAAGTTATTTCCAAAAAAAAGATAATGCGATTTCGTTAATCTGTCATTTAAACTTTTTTCAGCATAAAAGAACTTTTTTACAATAGGCCTATAAAAACCAAAACCTATTTTATCGGTTGAAAACTCAATTTTTTTATTATAATTAAATTTTTTTTTGAGTGTACTACTCCATTTTATGACATCAGGATAAGAAAAATTCTTGTCTAAAAGAAGCTCATTGTATCTATCAATAAAATACCGCATCTTTTTTTCTAAATTAAGTTTATTGAAATCGTACACCCATTCATCTCTCGCAGTAACGATACCAAACGCGTTTAGTTTAAATACGGCGTTTTCGTCATTCTGGTTTATTGTCTTTTTCGTCTTTTTATCAACAAGTAATAACAACTCTTCAAAATCATTATCAGCGATGTTAAGCCAATTATGATTTTTATCCGGCATAATGCGCTCAAAATCCAAATTTTTCAGTTTGTTTTCTCGCAAATACTGTTTCTTTTCATCGGCTTTGGCATAATCTCGAATCGCGTTGTAATAAATTTTGCACCCTTGAGCATTTTCGTCTTTCACGAAAAAATACACAGCGACACCGACTCGAATCGCATCGCTAAAGACATTACCCCCTTCTTTACGCCGCCGTTCGCCGCTTGTTCTAGCATTGCCTTTTAAATCAATGACGTAAATCGTATTAAATTCCTCGGCAACCACTTTTCTAAAACCATCAAAAGTTCGCGCCTCTAAAAAAGAGGAATTTGTGACAAAGGTTAAAATCCCATTGTCGGCTAAACGGTTACTTGCCCACCGAAAAAACCGCGCATACATATCATAAAGTTTTGTTTTTCGCGCGGTACTATTGGCAATATAAGTGCGCTTAATCGCTTCGTCTATTTCAGGATAGTTGCGGTTCTTATTATTGTCATTTTCATTTTGTTGGTTAGCATTATAGGGCGGATTACCGATAATCACTGAAATTTTGCGCTGTTGCTCAATACGCGCCGCGTTTTCTTCGCCTAAACCCAGTGACGAGGTTTTCTGTTGATTTTGATAATTATGCTCAAAACCCAAATTGTCCAACGTATCAACAAAGCAAATATGAGAAAAGGCTTCATATTCGCCCATTTTTTGCTGGTAAGTATATTCAATATTTAGGTTAGCAATATAATACGGCAAAATCGCCACTTCATTGCCATGAATTTCGTTGAGATACTTAGCACGCAGACGGTTTTTGGGTAAGTATTCAATCAACTCAGTGATAAATGTACCGGTGCCCGTCGCGGGATCGAGAATTTCCACATTGTCATCGGCTAACAACCGATTAAAGTGTTTATCCAATAAATAATCGGTACTTTCAATCATAAAGCGAACAATTTCATTCGGTGTATAAACAATACCAAGCCTATCCGCCGCTTTTGGGTTATAGGTTTTATAGAAATTCTCATAAATCACATTCAAAAACTTTTGCTTTTCATGGTGATTAGAAATATTCGCTGCTTCGCGCCGAATCACGGCATAGTAACTTTCAATGGATTTCAGGGTATCGCGGCGGAGTTTGCCGGTAAAAAAGGTACTGACGACGGTTTTTAAATGACGCGCTACCACATTTTCTTGATGAAACTTCGCCTCATTGAAAACCGTTAAAAAGATATCTTCGGTGAGAATATGCTGGATAATCATCTCCCGAATATCAAACGCGTTAATTTTCGGGTTGATTGACTCTTGACACTGCGTCAATAATCCGTTAAAAACTATCCTAAACGATTTATTGGTTTTCGCTTGAGTGGTGAGCATGTTTCGTAACGTCTCAACAATGGTGGGCAAATCCGCCTTAAAACGTTCAATAGCTTGCCGAAAATCGCGTACTTCAACACGTTCATAACTAATAAATCGCGTCAGCAACGCCTCTAACTTATCCGCCTCTCGTATCGAGACGCGCTGAACTTCTTGCCCACCTTGAATCAAAATGGCGGTTTGCGAATCTTCAAATAAAATATTATTGGAAGGATAACCTTTAGCCAATTTTGCCTGGATTTCTTTATCTAAATCATCAAAGATATCCTTGCTTTCCCAATAGCCCCAAGGCAGACGCAACGCATCCTTGATGGTGCCATCAGGATAAACGGTGGTACCAGATTGGGTGCGATATTCTAATTCGGGGATTAAGATAAAATGTTGGCTTTTACAATAGCCATTCAGTAAATTTTTAAAAGCCTCACGAATAGTCGTTTCTTTACGCGAACCACCGTATTGGATGATTTTTTCGACATCAGTGTAATAGTTTTGGATAAGTAATCGGGACATATTAATTCATCATAAGTTTTTATACATGAATGGGAGAATTTCTGTTGAACAAGTCAGCTTAACAGAAAATTAGCTAAAAGCTTCAACCCCGAAGAGGCTGAATCTCAAACTCGAACACTTGCGACAAATTCACAAAGAAATCCGTTATTATATACAATCCTTGTAAAAATATAGCCCATTCATAAAAAAGCGATAAGGACTCGTTGTCATAAAACACCTACAAAAAGTATGGCTAATGAGGCGCAATTGGGGGCCATAACTCAATTTGAAACCATTCAAACCATTTTATGGCCCCCAAATCAGGTAGTCTAAATATCCACGTAGTTAAACACTACAATTACCAACCTCTGGAGAACCATGATAAAAAAATCATTTCTATTCAATAGCATAATCATTTTTTGCGTAGGCCTACCAAGCCAAGCGTGGAGTTATCCCTACAGCGAGATTTACGTTTTTGGGGATAGCCTTTCTGATACCGGGCGGTTTTTTGAGGCCACCGGATTGCCGCCAGCGCCTTATTTTGAAGGCAGAATCAGTAACGGCAAAATGTGGGTAGAATACCTTGCTGAGTTCTTGAACTTAACCTACAATCCACAAACCAATTTTGCATGGGCCGGTGCCATGAGCGGTACAACGAACAGTTGGAGCGAAAAAGCACCGGATGCGAAGTTATGGGGACTACAACAACAAGTAGACACCTATATCAAGAACACAGCCGCCGCTGATCCTGAAGGCTTATACGTGGTTTGGGCCGGCTCCAATGATTTTATGGGCGACGTGACAAATCCTCAAGAAACCATCACCGTTGCTGTAGAGAATATTGTTACGGCGGTGAAAAACTTGCACCAACACGGTGCCCAGCATATACTGGTACCTAACCTGGGCGATCTTGGCAAAACACCCAGAAGTTTGGCACTAGGCAGCATAAGTGGGATGCTGAGCGGATTGACGGATAATTTCAATCAGGCACTGGCTAAATTTCTCCAACCATTTAATGTTATGCAAGCGGATATGCCAGCCAGCTTGGAAATGCTTGCAGATCCTGAAACCATGATCGATCCTGTTTCCTTAAACTTGACCAACTTCACTGAAGCTTGCCTTGATATTGAAGCTGAGCGTGTCTGTGATACGCCCGATAATTATTTTTTCTGGGATAACATTCACCCCACAACTCAAGGCCATTTGGCTATCGCGTTGATATTCAATAGTGCTGTCACTGAACCTCAGTATATTGATACTGCCCTTTTTATGCCGGTGGTTGAAATCGTCAATGAGACGGGCAATGAACTTGTCCTAAATGCCAAGTTGTCCCTTGATCCAGAAGATAATAGGTTTGCTTTAACGGCCGTGAGGAGCGTCATACAAACCAAAAAAAACTTATCAGAGTTTGATAACTTTTCCGAATGATCGTGAATACCCAACGTTTACTCAGTCTACCGGTGTTCTGCATTTGCCCATTGTACATCTAGGCGTGACGGCAACGGCAACGGATGGAATAACGGCGAAAGTCAACTTTATCTCCAAATATACGGCGGATTTAAGCTTAGTACCAGAAACGCTAGGCAATCCCTTTAAAGCGCCCATGTTTTTGTTAACGGGCGCTGAGCCTTTAGGAGACTGATTTTATATTCAACATTTCCTGGTAGATACACAGGCTATATTAATATCGCCCCGTTGGGGCTAGAATTTTCTGGTAGATACACAGGCTATATTAATATCGCCCCGTTGGGGCTAGAAGGTAGTTCCTTTAAAGCGCCTAGGTTTTTGTTAACGGGCGCTGAGTCTTTGGAAGACTGATTTTATATTCAACATTTCCTGGTAGATACACAGGCTATATTAATATCGCCCCGTTGGGGCTTTTCGGTAGTTACTTAAGTTGTGAAAGGTTTCTAAAAAAGTCCAATTTGTTCCCTTCTTGAGTATATGTACAAACTAAAGTTTGTACGCCTATATTCTGAATAGCTACATAAGATCACTGAGAACTGAGAACTGAGAACTGATATGACTACTAGTGTATTTTTTCTGCAACGTGTCAACGATCATCTTCAATATCTCAACCATATCAACCAGACACTGGAAAATGATCGTTGTTTTGAAGAACATACTCATATCGACTGCTTTAAAGGAAGTAGCGATACCGAATGTAAATTAGGCCACTGGCTCTATGACGAAGGTTCGGCAGAAATCAGCGTGCTAGAGAACCAGAGAATAAAGGAACTTTTTGACGGCCTTTTTGAACCTCATATACGCTTTCATGCTATCAGCAAAGAAGCCATAAACAAAAGACAGGCCGGAGATAAGAAAGGCGCACAGGCTGCGATTGCTGAAATGAAAAAAATTTCCAATCTATTGACCAGTCACATGCTGGAATTAGAGACCCTTTTGCGAAAAGAAGGAGTCGTTTAAATCAGACGTTTCGTCCAAGGTTTACCTTGGACGAGTTTCAAGCCATGTTGTCAACGCCTAAGTTTGTAGTAGGCGCTTTAGCGCCTAAGTTTGTAGTAGGCAAACACTACAAACACTACTAAGGAAGTTGTGGCTAAATACCCACACAAAAAACTTCTGTCAAACGACGATTGCCAAACTAAAGTTTGGACTCCTGCGTTCATTAATTATCTTGTTCGACTTTATAGTAATTTATGATGCCCAAAATCGAAATAGCAATCCAAAAAATCTCAATGACAAAACTTCCTAAATTAAAATGAATCAATAAACTAACCAATAATAAAATAGCACCTATTAAATTGATGACATAGAACTTGACGTTTTTATTATTAAGCCAATCACGTTCTACGGCAAAATAAGCAAAAACCACACAAGCCATGCCAACCATACCAATAGCATGTCCGATAGTGGATACTGAAAAAAGATTTATCGTTTCCATTTGATTTTCTTCTAAGAGCGGTTTTCAATTGTTATCAATTATACTGCACACGGTTTATATTTGGACTTTTTACATACCCCTAGCCTTCTGGCGAGGTGAGTAAAACAGCGATAGAGGAGATGCAACAATGTATTAAGCCTTTCTAAAAAGCCCAAGGCTGAAATAAAGTTTGGACGACTGCCAAACTAAAGTTTGGACTCCTGAGTCGCCTTAAGAGGGGCGTAATTGGATCGGGTACTTATGACTTTTTTTTGTAAAAATGAAATGCCAAGAAAGCGCCTACTTTAATTTTCGAGGTTTTGCCCCATTTTTTTTTGAGTAAAGCTAAAAATATAAACGGCACAGTACCACTTCCTATCAGTCTATTAAACGTGATGATTATTCATAATCAGAGACGGTTGCTATTAATAGGCAATACTCACGATAATATTAAGAACAATTTTGGGGCAGTCTCTGTTCCATGGGATACCAACAGTCTGAAATTTTTTGTGTGTGCGATTAAACTATAAGTGACTGTTTTATAAACGTTAACTAAAACTTTTTTCAATAATAGTGCCTATATTATTATTTAAAGTCGTAGTCGTTATAATAAAATATTATAGTTTTAGTAGGGTTAATACCAAAATACGCGGCTTTTCATAAGGTCGTTCACGGCCTCTCTTAGCACTTTTATTAGTTAAATACGGTATTTTAGTTATTATCTATAATATCGCGTTATTTTTATAAGATAAAACAGCCTATTGTTAGAAAATTTTCGGGGGTTATAATTTTCGATAGTGAGTATTTTATAATCACTAACCTATTGTTATAACTAAATAATTTAAAACAATTCTGTATAATCAACCCATAATATATCCTAGCAACCGTTTATAACAATACACCCACCCCCGCAATTCCCCCGCAATCGCCCCGCAATTCCTCCACATCGATAAGTATATATACTTTGCAGCTCAATAAAATTGAAACTTGTCCGTATTAATAACACTTACCGAAGGGGCTAATAGAAAAGCCCCAACGGGGCGACATTAATATAGCCAGGGGCATCGCCCCTGGAGGGAAGGAGGGAAGCTAACAAAACCCTTATTTTCGGACAACTCTAATGAGTCATTGTAAAAACTTGAGGGAACTTGAGGGAACTTGAGGGAACTTGAGGGAACTTGAGGGAACTTGAGGGAACTTGAGGGAACTTGAGGAAATTTGAGGGAACTTGAACTTGAACTTGAACTTGAAGAACTTGAACTTGAACTTGAACTTGAACTTGAACTTGAACTTGAACTTGAACTTGAACTTGAACTTGAACTTGAGACTATTCTCCGGTGTCGCCCAAGATTTCTCGCGTAATAGAAATGACTTTCAGCGCCGTTTGTAACAGTGCAAAGTATACATAAGCGACATAAGCTAATTATCAAGACTTGTGTGCATAGAATAGTCTAACTGAGATTATCCACCATCAGTTCCTTGCCATTTTTGATAAGCAATACGAAATATTTCGACGATTTCCTCAATATCATCGGAAAATTTAATTAATTCCATATTATCAGGATTAATAAGTGGAATATTATTTTTCCGTTGAAAAAACGTCATGTCATAGAAGGCCTCTAAAATCGGTTTCCATACTGGCGCAACAACGAGTGGAAAATCGACCGGTAGGTGATTAACTTGTTTAAGTTGCCAAAGGAGACTTAATTCAAGTAAAGTACCAATACCGCCAGCGCCTACATACGCGCCTTGAATAAGGCTGACGAAGGATTGGAGCCGCGTCGTGAAGTGTTTATGAAACTTTTCCACATGTAAGTATGGATTTCCCTTCCTTTCAAACGGAAGCTGTACACGGAGTCCCCAACTCTGAGGTATTTTTCCTTTATGATCCTGATGTTTGAGGGCTTCTATAATCCCCTGATTGGCCGCCTCCATAAGACCTGGCCCACCACCCGTTACAATATCCACTGGTATTGTTTCAACAATTGATTTTGTCAATTCCAGAACAAATCTAAATTCTGAACACGTTGAATGCAGACGGGCACTCCCGAAAATAGCAATGCTAAAATGTTGGCGTTTATGGCAATTTGATGATATTTCAACTAACTTGTCATAGTTTTTTTCAAAATATTCTAGCGAATCAATAGCAAGCCCTTCATTAATCGGTCGGTTATTGTCAATGGATTCGTTAATGTTACATTCAAAGGCATTAATTAACGTTTCGATTTGATGGACGAGTTCTTGCGTTATCGTGATAGACATAAAAATGACACTTTATCAGTAACTTATAAAGCTATAAGTGATTGGTTACAAGAGAGATACATAAGATTTATTTCTTTACTTTCATTAGGTAGCCAAATCACGGCTCAACGTACAACGAATTACGAAAGTACAACGAATTACGAAAGTACAACGAATTACGAAAATAAACGAATTAAATGGCGGTGACAAATCGACTCAGACTCAAATAAATCCGGTTTTTTTGAAAAACGGTTTTTTTGAAAGATTTCTTGACGAGTCATTAGGTAGCTAATTCACCAAAATCACCGTTCAAGCCTTGGGGAATAATTGCCTACATTGGCAGCAGCCTCAAACTTTTTTGGTTCGACCAAATCCTAAAAAAAGAGTTGTATCAATTACCTTCATTGGTAACCCCGACTCAAACGGCGGTGCCTACGTTAATTGACTCCTAACCGTCACGCATCAATACGGGGGGCATTATACACCATAATTGCAGAAAGAAATCCGATTTATTCAAGAAATCGGATTTCTAAAACCAAATCAACACCCTAGAGGGCCATGCTTTAATTTTAAAGTTTCTAAAGTCTTTTATGGCCCCCAATTCATTGTTTTTTAAGTAAGGTATCACGTTAATCGCGTCCCGTCGTGGGCCTTCTAAGAGTAGAACGTCTTTGGATAAGTTTGGACTCCGGCCCTAAAATTTGGAGTCTTGCCAAACCTGCCAAACTCAAGTTTGGACTCCTAGCACTGCCAAAGTTTGGACTCCGAAGTTTGACAGAGTAGTGAGACGCGAGCCACGGCTATTAACCTATATTTTGGAAGGTTATTTGGACGACCTTATTTGAGGGCCATAAAATACTTTGGAAGGTTTCAAATTAAGTTATGGCCCTCAGTCGGACTTCCTTATTAATACTTTTTGTAGGGGTTTTGTTGCTTAACTTAATGGCAGTCGGTATTTGGGTGCGATTTGATGCTTGGATTTCTGCAAAACTCAAGTTTGGACTCCGAAGTTTGACAGAGTAGTGAGACGCGAGCCGCGGCTATTAACCTATATTTTGGATGGTTATTTGGACGACCTTATTTGAGGGCCATAAAAGACTTACGTCGGCAAAAGTACAGCGAAGCGAAACTTTTGCCGACGTGGATGGTTTCAAAT